>JADLDC010000124.1 GCA_020846885.1 Acidobacteriota bacterium
GAAAGTCGAGCGAAAAGATGTTCACGTTGTCATCGACAAAGAACATCAGAATTTTTGATCCCAACAGCCCGCCGAGCAGCGTCCAAAGCCCGAGATCATATATCCGCTCGCGCGGCAGCCCGTCCTTTGCCGCCAGCCGCGAAGCCACAAATAGAGCAAGCAGCATCCCAACCGCCAGCCACAGGCCATAGCTGGTCACGGGAAAACTGCCGATTCGGAAAAGTTCCGGGTACATAAGTCAGCACCACCTCGCGTTAGCGGGTGGGTCCTTTTGCAACGCGTCCTTCAAGTCAGAACCACCTCGCGTTAGCGGGTGGGTTCTTCTCGCAAACGGTCTAACTACTTGCTCTCCGGCACACTCCCTACCGGTCGTGTTTCTGCCTTACGCTTAGACAGTATTATATCGAGAATCATCAGGCCCGCACCGGTTACAATTGCCATATCCGCCACGTTAAACGTCGGATAATGCCACGAGCCGAACTGGACGTCGATAAAGTCAACCACAAATCCAAGCCGAAGGCGGTCCGTCACATTGCCCGCAATACCCGCAAGGAGCAACGCGAGAGAACCCAAAATGCGGTCATCCGTGCGCGGCGTTCGCCAGAAGAAATACAACACCAGGACGCCGGCAAATATCGCAATTATCGACAACCCCCAGCGGCCGGTGCTGCCGTGATCGTCAAGCATTGAAAATGCAACGCCGGTGTTCTGAGCATAGGCAAAATTCAGGAACCCCGAAATGACGCTCATTTCATCGCCAAACCGCAGCCGCCTGACCGCCCAGGCCTTGCTCGCCTGGTCCACCATAAAAACCCCGCCGGCAATGACGAGGTAGGCTAGTTTCCAAATGATATCGCGTTTCTTCACTGCGTTTTTGCCGCGGTCGGCTGCTGCTTCCTTTCGGCGTAGTACGATTTATTGACTATCTTCCATTCGCCGTTTATTTTCAGCAGCGTCATATAATCGACGAACTTTACCGCCGGATAATCCAAAACGATCCTCGCCACGGCTGCATCGCCTGTAATATCAATTGACTCGATCCGGCGGCCGTTCTTTCTTATCGCTTCATCCGCCGCCGGTTTGCCGGTAAAGGCACGCTTGATGAAAGAATCGAACGGCTCGATCGCATATTTCCCGTCGCGTATCCAGATCATGTTGCCTTCGGTGTGGAAAGCCTTTCGCGCATATTCAGGATCGCCGGTCGCATGTGCTTTGATGTAATTTTCAAGCGGAACGCGCACCGCATCCTTTTCCGAGGTTTGAGCAAAGCCGCCGATAACCAGAAAAACGACAGTCACGAATAGCAGGGTTAATTTTTTCATAGTCATCCTTCTACGTTTGATGTTTCAATTTTGTTCGTCCGCTTCGGCAACCGCTTCGGCGAGTTCAATGAACTTTGCCCTTACGGATTCGTCGAGCTTTTCGGCATAGGTCTTATCAAGCTGCTTGACCTTTATCAATTCCTGCACATCCGCAAGGTCTTTTAATCTATGCGGAGCGGTCAAACCCGATGCAAGTTTGAGTTCAATAAGTTTTTCCAGCGAGATCGTCTTTATTCCGTCGATAACGACCGCGAACTGTTTCGGGTCAGGAAAAACGACCGCTTTCGGCTTGCCGTCACCCGGATACTCGCCTGTTGTTATTATTTCTAATGGGATGTTCTCGCGCGTTATCTGGAACTTCTTTCGAGCACCTTCAAACGCCGGGCGATAACCTAAGCCAACAAGGTCATTTCGGAATTTCTCCAGTCCCTCGGCACTTAACAAGATGTCAATATCAACCGTCAACCGCTGATAACCGTGCTGATTGAGTGCGACCGCTCCAATAACGACATAATCTATGTCTTTTGACTCAAGGTCCTTCGCCAACCGTCCCAGAGCGTCATTGAGCATACCTTCACCTTTGAAGAACTTTAGCGCTTCGGCATAAGCTAAACGGGGCGAAGAGACTATTGATTGAAAATCCTGCATTTCAAAATGCCCGCTCTTCCCTACTCAGTATAGGGAAAGATCGCCTTCGGGGCCTTATACCTTCTCCACCAATCTACAAAACAAACATCGGTACAGCCAATGGCGTATTTCACCACCCGCCATTTGCCGCCGGTCTTTCTAAGCAACGCAAAGAAATTGTTATCGAATGCTCCGGCTTCCTTTGCTTCCTGAAAGACGGTGCCGCTGTAATCGGGAGCACCGCCGGACGGTGCCTGAGGCGTCCCGCTGACAAATGCCCATGTCCCCTGTACGCTAAAGTTATCAGCGACAAAAACGATCTGCTGCTTCAACTGCCGCTCGACCGGGATCCGCAGGGCATCAAGTATTGCCTTGCGTTCGGCTGAGCCCTTCTCAGGCGTGTACACACTTTGCCCGGTAACCGATATGGCCGAAACAAAGAAAGTCATGAGAACAATAATGATCAGTTTCACGTCATTCACCGTTACCTGCAAATTCAAATGGCCTGCAACAGATAATACGCATGTAGTTCCGCATCGATCTCTAGCTCTTTGAGAACTTTGTGTCCGCCCTTTGCGGCCTTTGTGTTAGCGTTTTTCTTTTAACACAAAGGCCGCAAAGTTGAAGACACAAAGGGCACAAAAGTACTTGCGATCCTATGCTGCTGCCGCGCTTTCGATCTCCGTAAGTGCCTCAATACATCGCTCGCAAACGGTCGGATAGATTTCAAATTCGCCGACGCGGGTCGAATAGTTCCAACAGCGTTCACATTTTTGGCCGTCGGCTTTTTGGATCTCGACCTTCAACGCATCGCCTTCGTGGACCTCGACCTGCGAGACGATGAAGATATAGCGAAGCTGGTCGAAATAGTCGAGCAGGAACCGCGTCGTTCCGGCGTCGGCCGTCAGGACCACTTTGGCCTCGAGCGAAGAGCCGATCTGTTTTGCGATGCGAGCCTCTTCGAGCGCTTTCAGCACTTCGTCGCGGATAGCGAAGATGCGTTCCCAGTCGGCAAGCAGTCCGGCATCGGCCTCTTGCCCGCCGGTGGCCGGCGTTCCTTGCGGGAACTCGGCCAGATGTACTGACCCCACAGTTTGGCCCGGAATATTTTCCCATGCCTCATCCGCGGTGAACGCGAGCAGAGGCGCGAGCAGGCGACAGAGCGTATCGGTTATCTGGTAAAGCGCCGTCTGCGCCGAACGCCTTTCCTTTGAATGCGGTGCGTAGATGTAAAGCCGATCCTTGATGATATCGAAATACCGGGCCGAAAGCGTTACGGTGCAGAAATGATAGATCGCACCGTAGGCTGCCTGAAAATCATAGTTCTTATAGCCTTCGACAACTTTTTCAGTGACCTCGGCGAGACTTGCAAGCGCCCAACGGTCGATCGGCTGCATTTCATTTTCCGGGACCGCATCTGTCGCGTAGTTGTAGCTATCCAAATTTCCAAGCGCATAACGCAGAGTGTTGCGGAACTTTCGGTAAGAATCGACGACACGAGAGAGTATCTCGTCAGAACATCGAACGTCCTCGGTGTAATCGACCGCCGCGGCCCAAAGACGCAATATCTCGGCACCCGATTTGTCGATTATCTCCTGCGGGGCCGTTACGTTGCCAAGCGATTTTGACTGTTTTTTGCCCTCGCCATCGACGACCCAGCCGTGCGTGACTATCTGTTTGTACGGCGCCGTGTCGTGTGCCGCGATGCCGCAGCTCAAGCTCGAATTGAACCAGCCGCGATATTGGTCGCCGCCTTCTAAATAAACGTCCGCCGGAAACCGCAGCGTGTCGCCGCGCGTTTCAAGCACCGCCACGCAGCTCGACCCTGAATCGAACCAAACGTCCAGAATATCGGTCTCTTTGCGAAAATCTGTGCTCTCACATTTCGGGCATTTGAACCCATCTGGCAGCAATTCGCTTTCGGGCCTCGAGTACCATGCATCGGCCGTTTCTTTTGCGAAGATGTCGGCAACATGATCGATGACTTTCGAATCAGCGATCGTTTCATCACACGCCTGACAATAAAAAACAGGTATCGGAACGCCCCACGAACGCTGCCGCGACACGCACCAATCGGGACGGCCCTTGAACATATTTGCCATCCGGCCCTGGCCCCATGATGGATGCCATTTGACCTTTTCGATCTCGCGGAGAGCGGCTTGGCGAAGCGTCGGAACGCCGGCGTCACGCCGGCGGGACGCCAGCGTTCCGTCATCCATCGCGATAAACCACTGCGGCGTAGCTCGGAAAACGACCGGGTTCTTGCATCGCCAGCAGTGCGGATAGCGGTGCTCGTATCGTTCGGTGTAAACAAGCATTCCGATCTCACGCAAAAATTCCGTGATCTTCGGGTTCGCGGCAAAGATGTCTTCGCCGGCCCAATGCTCGACCTCGGAGGTAAAACGCCCTGCCGAATCGACGGGATTGTAGATCTCAAGCCCGTATTCTTTCGCGATATGAAAGTCGTCGCCGCCGTGGCCGGGAGCGGTATGTACCGCGCCTGTGCCCGATTTGGCGGACGCCTTATTCTCAAAACGCACGTCCAATTCGACCTCGGCATCAGCTTCGCCAAGCGTAACGTGCTCGCCGTTCATTATCAGCGACGTTCGGTCGAGCCATGCGTGCTTTGCTTCCATTCGGTCAAGCTTTTTGCCCTTGAACCGTGCGATCTCTTCATATTCCGCAAAGCCGCATTTTTCGGAAAACGCCTTGGCCAATTCAGATGCAACGATGAATACCTCGGCATCTGAAACCTCGATCGCCGAATAATCGAAATCAGGATGCACCGCGATGCCCATGTTGGCCGGCAGCGTCCATGGCGTGGTTGTCCAGATGACGACGAATACATTCTTTCCCGCCAATGCCGGATCTATTTCGGCCGGATCGGTCTTCATCGGGAATTTTACATAGACCGAAGGCGAAACGTGTTCGCGATATTCAACCTCTGCCTCGGCCAGCGCCGTTCGGTCATGAGTGCACCAATAGACCGGCCGCAGGCCCTTATAGACATAACCGCGCTCAAGAAACCGCCCGAAAAGCCTTGCCGTTGACGACTCATATTCCGGCGACATCGTCAGATACGGCGTCTGCCATTCACCGAGAATGCCAAGGCGCTGAAAATCGCGCGTCTGATTATTCATCGCCGTCGAAGCATGTTCGCGGCAGATCCGGCGGAAACTCGCGACCGGAATATCGGCTTTATTCTTTCCCTTTTCGGCCAGCTTTTTCTCGACGATCGTCTCGATCGGCAGCCCGTGGCAGTCGTAACCCGGCACATACGGCGCGTCGTAGCCCATCATCGAACGCGTTTTGACGACAAAATCTTTTAAGATCTTGTTCAGCGCCGTGCCGATATGAATGTCTGCATTCGCATACGGCGGGCCGTCGTGGAGAATGAATTTCTCGCGCCCTTTGCGGGCTTCGGCTATCTGGTCATACAGGCCTACTTCCTGCCATTTCTTCAAACGGGCGGGCTCGCTCTGGCCCAAATTGGCCTTCTGCGCAAAATTCGTCTTTGGCAGGTTTACGGTTTTCTTAAGGTCTAAAGGTTCTGTCATCTCGTATAAAATCAAAAAGCCCCAAGCCGTTCGTTAGCTTGGGACCTATCTCGCAGCAAATTCTCGCCACCGCTCAACTCAGGTTGAACGCCGTCCCAAAAATGTCTCCTATAATGGGCGATGGCCTCCGCATAATATCCCTAAATACTATCACAAATCCGGTTTTATTTTGCTATTCAAGTACGAACCGTTTCGCGGCGACGCAAAGGCACTTTGCTAACCAGCGGAAACTTCGATGGGTGTTCTATAGACTCCACGGCCAGATCAATATCGAGCGCGGGCCAATAGAGGTGATCAGTACCAGGCCGCTCAACATTGCATATTTCGACAACCGAAGCGTCACGAAACCACGGAAAATGTTCAAAATCGACAAAATGCTCTTCCGCGTCAATCAGCAGCCAAAACCCGTGCTTGTTTATGTTTGCAACTTCAACTTCCAAAATGGTCTCTCCAGGCGTCTCGGATCTTTTCTTCATTCGTTCTGACGATCTGTTCTACTGACTTCAACTGCCGGTCGCTCAATCCATGTCTTGTTGCAAGTTCGATCAGCGGTTCGATCCAAAACTTGACCTCGCCGTCCGACGACGTAACGTGAACATGTATTCTTGGCTCCTCCCGCGAGAAGAAATAGAAACGATACGGGCCGCTGCGAAATATGGTCGGACTCACTAAATGCCATTATACACAAGACAAGTTAGATTCTATCCAAGCGCTTCAAATTCTCTATCGTCCTCGAAGCTATCAAGCTGCATCCCGCTTAAACAGGAACCGCTGCGCGAGTATCGTCACAATTATCAGGCTGAAACCAAGAAAAGCTATCACGAAAGGGAAGAAGAACGAATCCTGAAAAACCTGATAAGCGAGGTGGCCCAGGTAGATGTGGACTCCGACGGCCCCAAACACGAGGAACACGGTCCGCCGAAGTTTGATCGAAATTGCGATGAGAGCAATATTTATCGCTGCGTAGCCGGCGCGTTTTAGTTCCGAGTCGCCGTCCATCATGGTCAACCCGCCCCAGAATGCCATCAAGCCGAATAGGTAGCACCAAAACGCAAAATCTTCCGACTTGTTATTCGCTTTTTGGGAGAAGACCCGTTCAAGGATGAAACCAACGAGCATTGTCACCGCCCCAACAATGACGCTAATCCATTCCCGAGCGTCCCCTTCCATCCTCGCGTCACCGAGAATTAGTGCCGCTAGGTCCATTGACAGGAACCAGAACGAGAACGCGATCGGAGCCGTCAGAAAGCCGAATCGAACAAACCAAAGAGCAACGGCAGCAACCGTGATTGTCGCCAGTTCCATAACGATCCACGAACCGTGGATCTTTGGATAATAGTTTGAGTAAGATCCGGGATCGTTCGCCGGCCAGAATCCCGCCATGTCCTGGATCGAATAAACGATCAGTGGAACAAGGCATACTGCCACGGTGATCAACAACCCGCCCCCGATAACGTAGCCTTTTGTTCGGACCCACCATCCAAAGCTTGCCGCAAACAATGCGTAAACCAAAGCCGTGGTCAGTACGCCGCTTGTGCCAAGTGATTCCCACTTGTCACCAAGAAACCATGCGCAGGCCGAGATCATCAGCATCGCTCCGAAATAATAGGCGACCGTGACATGATTGAGTCCTTTCGATCGTTCTACGGGCCGCGCTGGCGGTTCAGTCGGGGGAAATTCAAACCCCTTCTTAAAACCCCAGGCGATCAGCGCGTCGGCATCGTCCTGGCTGATGACACCTTCTGCGGCTGCTTGTTCTACATCGTTCGGGGTAAACCGAAGTTCGTTTTCGGTGGATTCGGAGTTCATGTAATGTTGATCCGCTATTCTTCTTCGACAGTACACAAAAGCGGATATTCGCGGGCTTTGGCGAGGTTCATGGCCTTTTCTGCTTTCATATTTGCGATCTCGTATGGATATATCCCGGCGACGCCGACGCCTTCGTTGTGGACGCTGAGCATAACGGCGACTGCCTCGGCGCTTTCACGCAGGAATACGTATTCAAGCACCCAAACGACAAATTCCATCGTCGTAAAATCGTCGTTATGAAGCAGCACCTTGAACAGCTTCGGCTTTTCGAGCTTGGCCTTGCTTTCGGTTAAGACGTCAATGTTGTTGTCCGGAAATTCGGGCATGAAACGAATTTAGCACAAGGGAAATTGCCGCAAAAAGGCGCATAAGGCGTAAAATAAGAAGACGCAGCTTGACCGTAATAGCAATGGGTGACCCAGAGGCCTTTTTTTGCGCATTTTGCGGTTCTTTGCGGCTAACCATCTTTCCTTTCCCTGAGGCTAGATCTCTTTCACCTCGAAATACGTCTTAATAGCCTTATATTCGCCGGCATTGTTCAGTATCTTGAACGCCTCGGCGAAATTTTCCAGCCCGGCGACCTTGTGCGTAAGCATGCGGCCGAGCCAGCCAGGATGCATCGCTTCGCAAAGTACGAGGTCCTTAACGCCCATTTCGAAATGTTCGCGGTTTGCGTTCACCGTACCGACCATCACGCGGTTGCCGAGAACAAATGCCTGATTTATCTTGTCGGACGGAACTTTGTCAGCTGTACGGCTGCCGCCGGTGACCGAAGCAAGTATCAGAATTCCATTCTCGTTCAGCGACTGCATCGCGTCGAAAATGATCGGCGAATAGCCGGTACACTCAAAGATCAGATCGTATTCGCCATATTTTTGGACGGAATCAGCTACTGATATTTCGGCCGTCGAATCGTAGGTCGAGCCTATCGCTTCGCAAAGCTCGCCGTTCAGATAGCCTTCGCGCCGGTCGAGGCCGAAACCGTGGACCGCGTAGCCGCGCATTCGCAAGGCCACTACGGCGAGAAGCCCGACGCTGCCGACACCCAGAACGGCTGCGGATTTCGGCTGCCAGACCTTCATTCGCTCCTGGATATCGCTTGCCTGTTTCAGGCCTTTTTCAACGATCGAAAGCGGTTCCAGCAACACGCCTACATCGGCGATCGTTTGTGGTATCTGCACCAGAAAATCTGCATTTTCGACATAGTATTCGGCCATATAGCCGTGAAGGCGAGAGATACCACGCTCGTAATACCGGTGATCGGTCGTAAAATCCTGCTCACCGATCTTATCGTAAACGCTCGTGCCGCCGGGCCGACGAACGGTAGCTACAACGTAATTACCTGGTTCAAATTCGGTGACCTTTTCACCGATCTCGACAATACGGCCCAGGTTCTCGTGCCCAAGCACAAGACGATCGGATCCGTTTGGAGCAACGCCGTACTCGCCATTGTTTATTTCGCGGTCCGTGCCGCACGCACCAACGCGCAATACCTCTACCAGAACATCGCGCGATCCTTCGAGTTTCGGCTTTTCAATTTCGGCCAGGTGGACGCTGTTCGGCCGTTTTGGGATAACTGCTACTGCCTTCATCGGTCCTTCTTAGAATATTCAGCTGTTTGCTTTAGGATTTTTGCGATCAATCCGGTCCAGCCGGTTTGATGATTTGCCCCAAGGCCGCGGCCCGTATCGCCATCGAAATACTCAAAAAATTGAAAATTGTCGCGCCAATGTTCGCCCGCCTGGAACACCGCCGTGTCGCCGAAAGCTGGCCTAGAGCCGCTTTGGTCCCGCATGTACAGGCCGCAAAGCCGCTTTTCAAGCTCTTGCGACACTTGCCACAGGTTCATAAGCGTTCCGCTGCCGGTCGGAAAGTCTACCCTAAGATCGTCGCCGTAGTAATAATCGAACTTCTGCAACGCCTCTATCAGCAAATAGTTTACCGGAAACCAAATTGGCCCGCGCCAGTTCGAATTGCCGCCGAACATTCCGCTGCGCGATTCTCCTGGCTCATAGTCCACACGATATTCAGTATGATCAAACTCAAGGAAGAACGGGCAATCCTTATGATAGCGGGACAATGAGCGTATTCCGTGCGGCGACAGAAATTCTTCCTCGTTCAGCATTGTTCCCAGCACCCGCCGCAGGCGATCGGTGTTCACAAGCGAAAGCAGATGCCTGCCGCGTCGTGCCGGTTCCTGCATGCATGCAACGCTCTCAAGCAGGTCTTTCCGATTCTCGATCAACCACTGGCTCCGCCGTCGAAAATCAGGCAGATCGGCGAGCCACGCCGCTTCGATCGTCTCAACGGCAAAAAGCGGTATAAGGCCAACGAGCGAGCGGATCTTGATCGGGAACTGGTATCCCGTAAGGTGCAGAACATCGTAATAAAAGCCGTCTTCTTCATTCCAAAGCTCGGTCTGCGTGTTGCCGAGGTTGTTCATCGCATCTGAAATAACGACGAAGTGTTCAAAGAACTTGCTGGCCACGTCTTCGTAGGCCTTGTCTTCCTGCGCCAGCTCAAGCGCGATCGCCAGCATGTTCAGGCAGTACATTGCCATCCAGCTTGTGCCGTCGGACTGCTCCAGATAGCCGCCGCCGGGCATTGGCTTGCTCCGGTCGAAGATGCCGATATTGTCCAGGCCAAGGAATCCGCCTTCAAAAACGTTGTTCCCTTCGGTGTCCTTCCGATTTACCCACCATGTAAAATTCAGCAGCAGCTTGTGAAAGACCTTTTCTAGAAAAGCCCTGTCACCGACGCCTTTTGCCTTTTTTTCGATCTGATAGACGCGCAGGGCCGCCCACGCATGGACCGGCGGATTGACATCGTCGAACGCCCATTCGTATGCCGGTATCTGTCCGTTCGGGTGCATATACCACTCCCGAAGCAGCAGGATCAACTGCCGTTTTGCGAATTGCGGATCGATCAGCGCTATCGGAATGCAGTGAAATGCGAGGTCCCACGATGCATACCACGGATATTCCCACTTGTCCGGCATTGAGATGACATCGTCATTGTAGAGATGCGTCCAACCCGAATTTCGCCCGTCCAGCCGTTCCTTTGGAGGCGGCGGAAATGCCGGATCACCGTCGAGCCATTGTTTTACCTCGTAATGATAATACTGTTTCGACCACATCAACCCGGCCAGCGATTGGCGCATTATCTTACGGCCGTCGGCGGAAAGGTTCGCGGGAATTACGCGGTCGTAGAATTCATCGGCTTCGGCAATGCGCTGGTCAAATATCGCCTTGCAAGCGGTTGAAAGAGCGTCTCCTGACTGTGTTCCCGAATCGGCCAACCGAAGATATATGGTCTTCGACGCTCCGGGCTGGATCAGATATCGATATCGCAGCGACGCCTTCGAACCGGCCATCCGCGGGTTGACCGCCGCCGTCTCTCCATTCACCACGTATCGGCCAATGCCGTCTTTTGTGTAAGGAGAGCCATTTGCCGAATTGAAAAGTAGCCTGTTATTGGTCTCATTCTCGCAGAACAACAGCTCCGGCTGGCCCTCGTAAACGAGGCCGTAATTACATTGTAAGCCTTTTTTGATCTGAAGCCTGTTGTCTGAAGGCCTGCCGCCTACCGACACGATTCCTTTATCGTCCGAATCTGTCCACGTCCATGTGTTGCGAAACCAGATCGTGGGCAAAAGATGGATCGACGCCGCCTCCGGCCCTCGATTTATCGCGGTGATTCTTACCGCAATGTCAGTCGGGCCCGCCTTGGCGTACTCGACAAAGACATCGAAATATCGTTCTTCGTCAAAAACGCCGGTTTCGATCAGCTCATACTCGCGGGCCGACTTGTCGCGGGCGGCATTTGCACGGTAGAGCTTTTCGTACGGATAGGCCGCGTGCGGATATTTGTACAGAAATTTTAGGTAAGAATGGGTTGGCGTGCTGTCGAGGTAATAGTAGTATTCCTTAACGTCCTCTCCGTGGACCCCTGTATTGCCTGAAAGGCCGAAAAAGCGTTCTTTTAGGATCCTGTCATACCCATTCCAAAGGCTAATTCCGAAACAAAAGGCCTGTTTCCGGTCGCAAATACCGGCTATACCGTCTTCGTTCCAGCGAAAGGCCCTCAGATGTGCGTGTTCGAACGGAAAATAGTCCCACGCGGCCCCGTCCCGTGAATAGTCCTCGCGCACGGTTCCCCATGCCCGTTCGCTTACGTACGGGCCCCATAATTTCCAGTCAACCGACCGGTCAGCAGCCTGTTCGAGCCTGGTCTCCTCAGCGCCGAGCTTTTTCATAGATCGTTAAGAAGAATGGCACAGGAAAGCCTCGATAGTCCAATTCTTTAGCGCGGCCCGCCAAAACAGCCGACTTTGTGGTTCAGTAAATTCTTGTGGACAGAACCGGGGGATTCTGCTAGATTTCAGATGCGCTGTTTACTAAGTATTCAATTTTGAGCCGATGCGTCACGGGCCTGTTTTGAAACAGGCCGCCGATTGTCGGTTTATAGACGCAAAGCTGCAGGCATTATGAATTCGCTTTCGAACAAGCAAGGTTCGAGGACCGCGCCCAGAATGGCCCGCGGTTCCGGCACCGAACACGCTCGCCCGATGTCGGCGGAAAAGCTGAATGGCGTGTTCTCCGCCGTCGGGCAAAGCCTGCGTGATGGAATGTCGCGCGAGGCTGAGAAACTGCTTCTAAGAACCATCGAAGTCCATACGCACCCGCCGGACATCTTCGCCCACCTGAAGCGGCTCCTGTCATTTACGCTGGAAACGCTTGGCCGATACCAGGAATCCCTCGACGTCCTGCGGCCGTTTGAGGACGAAGAGATACTTTCGCGTCTTGAGCCGGCAACTCAGATCCACGTGGCAACCCAGCTTGCCATCGGTTACAGCAATTTGTCCGATCAGCCAAAAGCGGTCACGCTGCTGAAAGAAACCCTCAAAAAAGCCCAGGAACGCGAGCTTTCACGCCTCTCCGGCCCGATCTACGTGGCGCTGTCCCGCGTTTACCGAAAGCTTAACGAATACCCGATAGCACGCGATTATGCCGAGAGGTCGCTCGGCTATTTTCGTGAAGAGGGCAATTGGCTTCGCATGGCCGAGGCATATCGCGAAGTGGCACTCAGTTACCATCTTGGCGGCGATAGTGAAAAGGCCCTGCAGTCGTTTGAGCAAGGTGTTCAGATCATAGGAGAGCGCTCGGCGCCCTTCATGCTTGGGCGGCTCTATACAGATATGTCCGGTGCCTATGTTTTTCTGCGGCGCCCGCACGAAGGCATAGACTGCCTGGAACGCTCGATCGAGTTCTTCGACCGGACAGAACACGTCCTCAACTCGGTCATTGCCTATAACAATCTCGGGCTCAACCTAATGCTTGTAGGCAATTGGCGCCGGGCCGAGGCGATGATACAAAAGGCACTTGAGCTTGCCGCGACACACGATCACGCCCATGTTGCCGGGATATTGGATTCGCTCGGAGAATTAAAGATCCTGCGGGGCGAACTGGATGAGGCGGAAGGATTGCTGACAAAGGCTGTAACCCTAGCAAACGAAAAGAAGAACAGTTGGTATGCGGTCCAGGCGATGCGGAACCTGGCCCGATGCCGCCTTGCCCAGGGACGGCATGAACAGGCGGCGGATGAGGCCCGAGCGGCGATCGAACTCGCGGGTGAGATACACGACAAGCACTATGCAAATATGGCCGGCCTCGTCCTGGCCGAAGCCTGTATCCATGTCGGTACCGCCGATGATTGCGAAAAACAGCTCAGGGCAATAGAAGAGAGCGATGCAACATCGGATTTTTTTGTATTAGGCGGCATCCAGAATATTCGCGGCCTCGCGGCGTTGGCAGACGGCGACAAGCAGCTTGCCGTCCATCATTTCAATCGAAGCTTAACGATATTTGAGGCCGCCGAAGACCTTTACCATACGGCCCTTGCGAATTTTCTCATCGGCGGCAACCTGGACGAGACGCAGGCTTCGCGGGCGATCAGACACCTTTCGGCGGCGGGCGAGATATTCAAGAAACTCGATATCCGTTCGCTCGTTGAGGCCGTCGAGAACAAGATCCGCGAGGTCAGGCAAAACCACGCACGGCCCGCGAAAACGGACGAACCTGTCCGGCGCCGCAATTCGGTGGTTTCTCAGCTTTTGACGGTTAGACTTGCCGAAGCGACCGCCTCGCGAGAATTGTTGTTTCGCGAACTCGTCGCCGTCCTGCAACAGGAAAGCAGGGCACGGAAAATGATCATTGCGGACCTTGGCGAGAACAAGATGCTTCGTCCGTTCATCACCCATGGCTACTCACCTGACGAAAGTACCGAGATCGCCGCCCGATACGGTTCGGCGATGCAGAAAGGCGACGAAAAGCAGTTTTTGCGAAAGAAGGGACTTTCCGTTTTCCATCTGCGCGGGTCGAGCGCGCCGCCGGCTTACCTATTTATCAACCCGGCGGACGGGGCCTGCCTGAACGATGATTCTACATTGCAGCCGCTGCTCAGAGTGGTGGAGCTTGGCATGGATGTCATCGCCCTGCGCGAGCGTGACAAATCGGCACCGATCGAACACGATGCAGGCCCGCACACCTCAAACAGCCTGATGCCGGGCTTCATACATTCGTCGCCCGCGATGACAGCGTTGGTCGAAGAGGTTTACAAGATCCGGTCTTCAGACGTTACTGTGCTTGTCACCGGTGATTCCGGGACCGGTAAGGAGCTTGTCTCGCGGGCCATACACGCCATTTCGAACAGGAAGGACAAGGTCTTTGTTCCGTTCAACTGCACCGCGGTGCCAAAGGAGTTGGCGGAAGGCCATTTGTTCGGCTACCGGAAAGGCGCTTTTACGGGAGCGGTGAATGATTCGCCCGGCATTATTCGTGCCGCTGACGGCGGAACACTGTTCCTCGATGAGATCGGCGACCTTCCGCTTGACGTTCAGCCAAAGATGCTGCGATTTCTGCAGGAAGGCGAGGTACAGCCGATCGGGGAAAAGCGCCCGGTCAAAGTGGATGTTCGTGTGATCGCGGCGACCAATATGCCGTTAGAAGAAAAGGTTGCCGACGGCACGTTTCGCGAGGACCTCTATTACCGGCTCAATGTCATTCGCCTGCGCGTGCCGCCGCTTCGCGAACGGCGTTCCGAGATACCGCCGATAGTGAATTACTACATTAACCACTATTCCGCGAGATTCGGGAAACGCGACATCACGTTTATGCCGCAGACGATCGATCTGTTGATGGTCTGTGATTGGGAAGGGAACGTCCGCCAGCTTTGCAACGAGGTCCAGCGCATCATTGCCCGGTCCGAGGATAATGACGTCATAACACCCGATCATCTTTCGCCGGACCTGAAACGTACTGCTCGTCCGTTGACTGCCTTTGGCGACGGCTCAAACGTCCGGCCTATCACGTCATACGACAGTACGTTCTCATTTTCCGCCGGGACACCAGCGGGCACGCTTGACGACGCGGTCAGCGAACTTGAGACCCAAATGATCAGAAGCTCGCTCACCCGCCACAACTGGAACATCTCCCGCGTCGCCAACGAACTAGGCCTCACCCGCCGCGGACTGTACCTGAAACTTTCAAGGTATGGAATACAAAAGGCCGCGTAGAATTGGCGGTCGTATCATTCCGCCAGGCCTCTGAGTTCTTTAACGATCCGCGGCAGAGTATCAAGCAGCGTGACTACATCTTCCTGGACAGTATATCGGCTGAGTGAAAAGCGGATCGAGCCCATCGCGTAAGAATATGGAATATTCATTGCCTGAAGTACCGGGGAGGCCGTATGGCCGGCCGATGCGCAGGCCGAGCCGGTCGAAACGCAGATGCCGAGATCGTCGAGCCGGGCCAGGATCGCCTCGCCATTCGTGTTCTCGAATGAGATATTCGAGGTATTTGGCAGCCTTTTTGCTGGATCGGACGTCCCGTTCAGACGCGAGTTCGGGATCTGTTTGAGAATACCGCTCTCGAGCCGGTCTCGCAGCGAGCGGACCGGTCCCATTGCCGAAAGATCGCCGGCCAGGTCGGCCGCGGCCCCGAGACCGACGATCTGATGGACGGCTTCGGTCCCTGGGCGCCGGCCGCCTTCCTGCCCGCCGCCGGCGAACCACGGCGATAGCCTGGCCCCGCTGCGAATGTAAACCGCGCCAATACCCTTTGGCGCGTGAAATTTGTGGCCGGAGATCGCATAAGTATCGATCGCCGTACTTTTCAGATCGATCGGCACCTTGCCGGCGGCGTTCACACCGTCCACATGAAAATGCGCGTCGGACCGGGCCTTTACCAAAGCCGCGATCTCTTTGACCGGAAAAATTACCCCGGTCTCATTATTTGCGTGCATTATTGAAACGACCGCTGTCCGCGGAGTTACCGCAGCGGCGATCCTTTCAGGATCGATCAGGCCGTCGGCATCGACCTCGGCCCGCGTAACACGAATGCCTTTAGGTTCCAGCTGCGCGCAAAGATTTCGCACCGCTTCGTGTTCGACATTTGTGATCACGATATGATCGCGGCCCGGGAACATTTCCAGCCCTGCCGTGATCGCCCAGTTATCGCCTTCTGTGCCGCCGGATGTGAACACGATCTCAGCCGGGACAGCCGCACCGAGAAACGATGCCACAGAGGCACGCGACCGTTCGATGGCCTCGCGTGCCATGCGTCCTAATGCATGTGCCGACGAAGGGTTCCCGTACGCTTCTGCCATAAACGGCATCATGGCCTCCAAAACCTCGGGTGCGATGCGTGTAGTGGCGTTATTATCGAGATAAATCATAGTCGGCCCAGAATAGGCCCGGGGCCAATTTACCATTTCGGATTTAGCCTTTACAATTAGCGTTGCTGTGTCTGCTTTACTAAAAATAACTGAACCGAACGGACGAGTTTGGGAATTTACGCTCGAGCCCGGAACGACCTACTCGATAGGCCGGGCAAAGGACAATGATATTGTCCTTAACGACCGCCGCGCGTCGCGTAAGCACGCGCGCGTCATTCCGTCAGATGACCGGTTCACCGTCGTGGACGGCTATCTTGAGAACGGCGGCCTTGTCCGAAGTGTGAATCACGTTTTTATTAACGGCTCGCCTATGCTAGAGAAAGTTCTTGAGTCGGGCGACATGGTCATGGTCGGGGAAAGCCGGCTAGAGTTTGTGCAGACGGGAGCTGCAGGAACGAGCGGGCCGCTTCCCGAGATACTCAAACGGTCGATCTCGGACGAGCATTTTGATTCAGGCCCCGCCACGGCCGCCTCCGAGGCTGTAAATTTCGATGATAAGCCGCTTGGGCACACGCAGGTGCAGATCTCGGCAAATGAGATAATAGGCCGCCAGAGCCATCTCTCGATCGAAACGGCGGCCGCTACTCCGGAAGAAATAAAGGACCTTCGCAGAAAGGCCAAGATGCTCGAACTGCTCTACGAAATGAGCAGGTCGATCGGCACAGTGTTTGACCTCAAACAAATATTTGAAAAGGCGACCGACCTTATCTTTCGCGGAACACCGGCCGACCGTGTTGTGGCATTGATCGCGGACGAGACGGTTGACGGGAAGATATTGGATTACAGCCTGTTCCCGATCGCGGTCAGAACGCGCGATGAAAATACGGATAAACTTACGTCAAACCTGACGATCAGCCGCACGATCACGC
>JADLDC010000125.1 GCA_020846885.1 Acidobacteriota bacterium
CCATCTTGACCGAACTGGAGCCGATGTCTAAACCGGCAACGCTTTTCTTCTTACCGAACAGCATTATTTTTTCTCACTCCTTAGAGGTTGGCGGCGTAGGGCCAACATCGATCTATGTGTGTTTTTTCTAGAAAGGTTCGAAGCGGGTTTCGGGCCGGGAAAGATAATTTGCCACCGTTTACTGAACTTGCTGATTCTGGGGACAGGACATCTTGATCTGACGGGCCGAACTAAACGCAGGCCAAAAGCCCGCTTCGCATTTTAAGAAGCCGAATTCCTTTTTAGGGAAAGAGCGGTCGAGTTGTAGTTTTTTAGAAAACTATTTCGCATCGGGTGGCGAAGGGATACAACCATATTGCGGCTGTACTCAATTAAGGTAGCCCAAATGCAAAACATTTGTCAACACTTATTTGTCATGTTGAACGGCGGGTGAAATGAATTGGGTCAGAGTGACCGAAAAAGCGGCGGGTGGGTGAAGAGTGGGTCCCGTCGTCGCCAACGGCGAATAACCTATAAAGCCTAGGGTGCAGTGAGCTTCAGCGAACGCAACCCTAGGTATGGATCAAGAAAGCGGTCGCTCCCTGACGGGGAGCAACACCGGTGCAATGTCCGTCACCTTTGGCGACGTCAAACCTTTATTGCGACGGCCCTAGGGTTGCGTTCGCTGCCGCTCACTTAACCCCAGGCTTTATAGGTCAGTCGCCGTTGGCGACGGGTGTGATCATCTCATTGCTGGTCAACCTTAATTCGACCCGTCAGTTCCATTTTCGCGACCGATTCCAGATGCACTTCGTCTGGGCCATCGGCGAGCCGTAGGGAGCGGGCGTAGATCCAGAATTGGGCGAGCGGAAAATCCTGCGAAACGCCGGCTCCGCCGTGCACCTGAATGGCGCGGTCGATAATTTTCAGGGCCATTTGCGGGACAACTGCCTTGATCATCGCTATCTCTTTGCGGGCGGCACGGTTGCCGGCGGTGTCCATTTTCCAGGCGGCGAAGAGAACAAGCAGCCGTGCCTGGTCGATGGCAAGGCGGGCCTCGGCTATCCACTGGCGAACGACGCCCTGTCCGGCCAGAGGCTTGCCAAACGCTTCGCGCGATCGCGCCCGTTCGCACATCATCTCAAGCGATCGCTCCGCCGCACCGATAAGCCGCATGCAATGATGCACTCGTCCCGGCCCCAATCTGCCCTGTGCGATCTCAAATCCGCGGCCTTCGCCAAGCAGGATATTTTCTTTCGGCACGCGGACATTATTGAACGATAATTCCGCATGCCCGATCGGCGCATCGTCAAATCCAAATACATTTAATGTACGTTCAAGCTTTACGCCGTCCGCGTCCATCGGCACAAGGACCATTGATTGCTGCAAGTGCTTTGCCGCGGTCCCGTCCGATCTGCCCATAAAAATGGCCAGTTTGCACCGGGCATCCGCCGCTCCGGTTGACCACCATTTTCGGCCGTTCAGAAGATAGTCATCGCCATCGGGCTCGATCGACGCGCGGATATTGGCGGCATCGCTTGATGCAACATCGGGCTCGGTCATCGCAAAGCAGGAACGGATCTCGCCCGCAAGCAGCGGCCCCAGCCAACGCTTCTTTTGCTCTTCAGTGCCGTAAAGATGCAGCACTTCCATGTTGCCGGTATCGGGTGCAGAACAATTAAAAACTTCCGCGGCCCACGTTACGCGGCCCATCACCTCGGCCAACGCTGCATAATCAAGGTTCGAAAGGCCCGAAATATCCGGCAGGAACAGGTTCCACAAACCTTGGGCCCTTGCCTCGGTTTTCAGTTCTTCGATCAGCACAAGCGGCCGCCACCGGTCGCCATCGGCTATTTCGGTGTTGTATCGGGCCTCATTCGGATAGATATGGTCGGCCATAAAGCGATCGAGGCGTTGAGCGTAGTCGGCACTTTTCGTTGATGGTGTGAACTCCATGCGACTCAAAATACCACAACTTTGCGGATCGGGCCTGCCTTGGTGCTTTGTTGAGAGGCCTCGATTGACCTAGAATCTTCTTATAGATGACCATCCCGATGCTTGACACGCGGATACTGCACGTCGCATTATCATCATTAAGCTTTGTGGTGAGTTAAGGGCAACTTGCGACCACGTTAAATAAACCGCTAAACAGCTAAATGACAGACCGGTATTTAAAAGTCTCGCTGTTTTGGCGAGGCTTTTTTGTATGACGGGCTGTCAGCCCGGCATAAGGCGGCGGACAACCGGCCGGCTGTATCTATATGAAAGACTTCCGCGAATTACTCAGCTCCGACAGCGTCTATGTTTTTGACGGTGCGGTCGGGACGCGTCTTTACGATAAAGGTGTTTATATAAACCGCAGCTACGACGAGCTGAACCTGACATCGCCGGATCTGGTCCGCGAGGTGCATGAAGAATATGTCCGGGCGGGCGCGGATGTGATAGAGACAAACACGTTCGGGGCAACGCGGTATAAGCTTCAGCCATACGGCCTCGAAGGCAAGCTTCACGCGATAAACGCGGCGGCGGCCAAGATCGCGCGCGAGGCGGCGGGCGACCGGGCATACGTTGCCGGAGCGATCGGCCCGCTTGGCCTGCGGATCGAACCGTTTGGGCCGACATCGTTTGATGAAGCAAAGGAAATGTTCAAGGAGCAGGCCATCGCACTGCTCGAGGGCGGCGTCGATCTTTTCATTCTGGAAACCTTCTCGGAACTTTCGGTCATTGAACAGGCCATCCGTGCCGTTCGTGAAGTAACTGATCTGCCGGTGATCGCGCAGATGACGATTCAGGCGGATATGAAGACCACATTCGGCACATCACCCGAAGCTTTTACGGGCCGGCTTGATGAACTCGGTGTGGATGTGATCGGGCTAAATTGCGGTATGGGGCCGACGCACGTTCTGGCCGCGCTTGAAAAAATGCGTGCCGTCACGAACAAGCCGCTTTCCGCCCAGCCGAACGCCGGCCTGCCGCGCGATGTTCAGGGGCGGCAATTGTATATGGGCTCGCCGGAGTATATGGCGACGTTTTCGAAACGCTTTGTGCAGGCCGGCGCAAAATTTGTCGGCGGCTGCTGCGGAACAACGCCGACACATATCAAACTGATCGCCGATTCCATCCGCTCGATCAGCCCGCGGCAAACGCAGGTAATTCTCAAAAACGAAAAGGTGCGGGTTGCCGATCTGACGCCCGCCGATGTCAATGTCG
>JADLDC010000126.1 GCA_020846885.1 Acidobacteriota bacterium
CGGACCCGCGTTTCGCATCTCGCGAAGAGGTTCCGGCTGCTGAATTGGACAAGGAACGCGAGATACTTCTGGAGCAGCTGAAAAATGATCCGAAGAACGCCGGTAAACCCGAAGAAGTCCTGAACAAGATCATCGAGGGGCGGCTCAACAAGTTCTATGAGGACAACGTTCTTGTCGACCAGCCGTTCGTTAAGGACCCGAGTAAAACGATCGGCGAACTTGTAACGGAAAAGATCGCGTCGATCAAGGAGAATATCTCCATTCGCCGATTCACCCGCTACAAAATGGGCGAAGGGATCGAAAAGAAGACTGACGATTTCGCCGCGGAAGTGGCGTCAATGGTAGGTTAGGCGGATCGCGGACTGAAAGTCCGCATCCGTTTGCGGACTTTAGGTCCGCGTTCCGTCATGTACAAACGCATCCTGCTAAAGCTTTCCGGCGAGGCCCTGATGGGTTCGCAGAATTACGGCATCGATACAGCGGTTGCCGAGTCGGTCGCCCGCGAGATCAAGGCAGTACACGATCTTGGCGTCGAGGTGGCGATCGTTGTCGGCGGGGGCAATATCTTCCGCGGCGTTTCAAAATCGGCCGGAAACATGGACCGCGGCGCCGCCGATTATATCGGAATGCTTGCAACGGTGATGAATGCCGTTGTAATGCAGGACGCCCTTGAAAAGCAGGATGTATTCACCCGGGTAATGTCCGCGATCGACATCCCGCAGCTAGCTGAACCATTTATCCGGCGACGCGCCATCCGCCATCTGGAAAAGCAGCGCGTCGTTATCTTTGCGGCAGGGACGGGAAACCCGTATTTTACTACTGATTCGGCGGCGGCCCTGCGGGCGTGCGAGATCGGGGCCGACGTTATCCTGAAAGCGACCAAGGTGGATGGCATTTATTCGGCGGACCCAATGAAAGATCCGACAGCCGTACGCTTTGAAAAGATATCGTACCAGGAAGTACTTGAAAAGCAGCTTAAGGTGATGGACGCATCGGCGATCTCGCTTTGTATGGACAACAATTTGCCGATCCTTGTGTTCAACATGACCGAATCGGGCAATATCATCAAGGCGGTCAAGGGTGATCTGAAAATTGGAACGCTGGTTTCCGTCACTGGAAACGCAACGGCGGCCTGAATGCAAGCGACAGGCTGACATCCTGTCATTAGTATATGAGCGTAGAAACTGTAACAGGAGCGGCCAAGCCCAAAATGGAAGCCGTTATCGACGATTTCAAAAGAAAGCTGGCGAACGTCCGCACCGGCAGGGCCAATGTGGGAATGCTTGATGCCGTAATGGTCGATTATTACGGCACGCCGACTCCTTTGAATCAAATGGCGTCCGTTGCTGTGCCGGAGCCGCAGCTTCTGACCGTTCAGCCGTGGGACGCGACGCAGCTTGGCCCGATCGAAAAGGCGATCATGGCCGCGAATCTGGGATTGAACCCATCAAATGACGGAAAGATCATTAGGCTCGGCATCCCTGCGCTGAATGAAGAGCGGCGCAAACAGTTTGCAAAGCAGATCCATGAGATCGCCGAAGAACATCGTGTTGCGGTTCGAAACATCCGGCACGCATCCAACGATGCGCTCAAAAAGTCGCTGAAGGATAAAGAGATATCCGAAGATGATGAACGCCGCGGGCTTGACGAAGTGCAGAAACTCACCAACGCTCATATCGCCAAGATCGACGAGCTTGCTAAAAACAAAGAACACGAAGTTATGAGCGTTTGATATAAAGTAAGTAGATCGTTGCACTAACGTGCAGATACGGCTGCCTGATGTCAGGCGGCCGTATTTTCGTTTGAGGACACCGCCGGCCATCCAATTGTTCTGTCCAATTGTCTCGTATTGTACTTTGCCGCCGGCCGGCAAAGGTCATACTGAGCTCATCTTCTGTCGATATCTGCCGTACCGGCATTCGTTTTTTTCGGGACAAGCGAACGCCGGGACGGCGGATGTTATTTTTTTGGCAGGCGAGCGGATTTGGAGAAGATCATGGATTCAAAACCAGGAGGGATCAGGATGTTTATGAGAAATGTTTCAATAGTTTTATTTGCGGCGATGTCGCTTTTTGCGGCCGCTTGCAACAACATGTCGTCCAATAACGCGGTAACGAACCGGAGCATGGCAAACAATGCTGCCGCACATACGCCGATGGCAACAGCCACTCCTATGGCGAGCACAAACAGCAATTCCCTACCGGCCGGAGCAACAACGACCGTCGCGGCCATTCAGGACAACACCGACGCGTGGGTCGGTAAAACTGTTACGGTGGTCGCGGATGTTGAGGAAGTTTGGGGCCCGCGCGCTTTTAGCTTGGATGAAGATTCTATGACCACCGGCGGGATAGACAATGATATCGCCGTCCTAAGCCCAAAGGCGGGTTCACTTGCGAATATCGACGATCAGTGGCTGAACAACAAGGTCAAGGTTACCGGCGTTGTTCATCGCTTTGTTGTTGTCGAGATCGAAAAGGAGCTTGGATGGGACCTCGACCCAAAGATCGAAACCGAGATCGAGGCTAGAAAACCTGTCATCATTGCTACGGCAGTTGAAAGGGTTTCGGATAAATAGGCAGAAACTTTCGAAAAAGAGAATGACGATCAGCCAGGAATTAAGCTGGTCGAAATTCGCGTCTTCTTCGCCTGAAACCTAGTAGTATGCATGGTTTCTGTCGAATCTTTGCGAACTTTGTGTCTTCAACTTCGTGGTCTTTGTGTTAAAAAAACGGTTAACACAAAGGCCACGAAGTTGAAGACGCAAAGGGCACAAAGGTATAGCGATTCAATTGTTACAGTCCACTCGTTTTTACCCGTTGCGCGATCGCGGTCGCTACGGACAGCTTATTGCTTGCTTTGTTCTTCGGCCTTGAACTTATCCAGTTGGAGCTTAAACTCCTTGCAGGTCTTTGTTAGCTCGACCTTATCGTCCGGACTCTTCTCCAAACTCTCGCGAATACTGTCCTTGATCCTATTCAGGACCGTCGCCTTTGCCGCCTTCACGACAAAATTATCGTCGGGGTTGTTAAGCTCGGCCTCGATCATGTCGAGGGCCTGATCGCATTCCGGTACACCTGTGTTCGCACGACCGACTGTCTTATCGACCGCTTTGTCCGTAATGGTCTTATTCGAGCTATTGGATCCCGATTCGCCACTCCCGCCCCGAATAAGGCCGCAGCCCAAGCCGACGAAAAGTATGATAAAGACCGCCATGATGGATTGAAAATGATCTTTCATTATTTGTTTCTCCGTCCGCTTTATATGACGCTTTGCAATCTAGGATTTGCGGCACGAACGGCCGGACACTCAGGATATGCCGCCGCTCGTGCGGGCAAGATCAACCTATTCGTAAGTATATTCTGTCCTTCGTCAGAAGTAATGCTATTGCGCCGGGTGCGGGATACCGCGAAAATCGTAGGTGACATATAGATGAAGAGCGTCATCCTTTACTTCCGCCCGAACATCCGTCACATTTGCCCTTAGTATCGCATCTGTCGCCTCGATCGGCACACTCACCGCGATCTGGCGGCCATCGACGATCATTATCGGATTTACCCGGCTGTTCAGAGTGTTTTGGACGAGCGGAGTGATAATGCCGCCGACAAGCGGATTGATGCCGTCAAGATTTACTGATCTGACGTTCAACTGGCCGAGCACCGCCTGCGTTGCTGGATCAAATCTTAATTGAAGGTTTGCGGATGTCCAGCCGGTGAACTGAAAGCACCCGAATATTGAATTATAGCTACCGGAAAATGCGATCGGTGCTGAAAGCGTGTTCGCGTCGAACCGAACGGACGTCCGCACGCCGCTTCCTTCCCGCAATAGTTTGATCTCGCTCGGACAAGGCTGGCCGGTCGGGGCCGCGCCGCCGGCCGTTAAAGGAAACGTCGGCGGGTCCATATCGCGAAAGATCGTGTCCAGAACTGTGTTGAACAATTGTTCGCGGAGCACGATCTCGGCTGTTCCGGGAGGCGGCCCGCTTTCCGCTGGCGGTTGTATCAACTCGCCTGGAACTGAGGCAGCCTTCGGAACTCCGATAAAAAAGTAAAACACCAGCGCACCGCCAATGACCAAACCAATCAGCACGCCGATGATCACTTTCAGCATAATGGTTTACCTCACCGGAGTCGGCGATGTTGCCGGCGATCCGGCTGGTGTGCCCATCTGGCTGCGGTTTATCATCTGCGTGATCATCGATGCGGCCGCGCTGAACAGTGCGTCAACCTGGGTTCGTATCTGGCTCGACTCGATCTTCTGAAACTCCGTCGGCTGATCGAAAAGATCCGGCGTTGTTTCTGTTTGGATATTGCTTATATCCGTCACGACCTTTACGCCGGTGAAACCCTGCACATTGTTACCGCTTTCCGACTGCATAACCGTCTCAGTGTGCAAAGGAAGCCCCGTCGCTTTATCGACAAGCAGGAAAGAATCGGTCGCAACCTCGCCAGCTCTCGATCCGGTCTTTGCCAATGCCGTGTAGCGATATTTTATTGCGTCGCGGCCATTGTATTGTTCTTCGCCAACGCGTTCGACACCCTGAACGTCCTTAACGCGATCGACGATCTGCTCCGGCATCATCAGCTGCCGTACATCGAAACCGAGTGATTCACGGTCCAGTTCTGCATATTGCTTCTTATCCGGAAGCACGAGATAGTTCGTCCCGGCTTTGTCCAGATATACAACGCGTCCGCCTGCCGGCATTGTAAAAACCATCCGGCGGTCCGCTCCGCTCCGGGCAACCTGGGCGGTCAGCGTTGGGGACGCCGACTTCTTATCCGGCCCTATCGCCTGGAAGCTTACCTTTACTGTTGCCTGATATTCATTGGGCTCAGCCGCCTCGGGCACTGTCGCAACCCGCGCGGTGTTTGTATTTGCTGCGTTCGCATTTGAAATATTTGCGTTTGTGTTAACCCGGTTTGCGGTGTTCGAGTTGACCGGTCCCGGCGTGGCGCCGCAACCGGAAAGGACCAAAAGAATTCCCGCCGCCAGTAACGTAGAACCGGCAGCATACATTCTGTTCTGCATAGAAATTACCTCCCCTTTTTCGAGACTGTATTTATTTAATACAGATAGCTAAAAACATACTTCAATGCAACGGCTATGCCTTTTCAAGGTTGGCGAATTTTTGGATCAGCTTTTTCATGCCGAATCCAGGAAAACTGATCGTTAGTTTCACATTATCGCCAGTGCCTTCCCGTCGAAGCACGAGGCCTTTGCCATATTTGGCATGGCGAACATGCGAGCCCGGACCGATCGTCTGGTCGCTGTCAAGCTCAACACGGCGTTCTTTGAGATCTTCTGAGGCCTGTGCGCGCAGTTTGTCGAAACCCGCAAGCGGCTTCTTTTCGGCCGGCCTGGCCGGAGCTCCGTCTTTTTTTCGAAAAAACTCGGTAATGGCGTCCGCACTGTTATATGTCTTGCCTGTGTAGGCATTCCGCGGCCTTTCCGGGCTGGGAATATTTGCACGCGAGATAGCCGCACGCCCGCCGGTGTTTGTCTTGCCATAACCGCGTGCGTAGGAAAGCCACGACGGGCCGCGCGAAAGGTCTTCGACCAGCTCAAGCGGCAGTTCATTAAGAAATTGGGACGGCTCGGCGGTCATTTCCTCGCCATAAACGCGCCGCCGCATTGAATGTGTAACGTACAGCAGTTCCTCCGCCCTTGTGACGGCGACATATGCCAACCGTCGTTCTTCTTCAAGTTCCTTAGGATCGTTCACACTCCGCGAATGCGGGAAAATGCCGTCCTCAAGCCCGACAATGAACACGACAGGAAATTCAAGGCCTTTAGCTGAGTGCACGGTCATCAGAGTAACTCCGGCGTTGCTGTCGATCTTATCTGTATCGCTGGTCAACGCCGCGTGATCAATGAATTCACGCAGGCCGCCTTCAGGATTCTTGTCATAATCCACGGCCGCGTTCACAAGCTCCTCAAGATTCTCAAGCCGTCCTTCGGCCTCATCCGTGTTTTCGGTCCGAAGCATTTGCGAATAGCCGCTGTCATCTATTGCGGCTATGACCGTTTCCGAAACCGGTTTGTCCGAACCCGAAAATGCTTCGGCCTTATTTCGAAGCTTCTCGATCGAATTCCGAAAGCCCGCGATCGCGTTTTTCGCCCGCGGTGTAAGTGCGCCTTCCCTGCCGTCAGCGATCGTATTTATCGCCTCCCACAAAGAGCCTTGCTGCCTATGCGCGATCGCCTGGACCTCATCCAGCGACGACTTCCCGATACCGCGAGGCGGCGTATTGATGACCCGAAGCAGCGCAATATCATCCGCCGGGTTCAGTGCCAATTTTAAATACGCAACAATATCCTTCACCTCGGCCCTTTCGTAGAATGAGAAGCCTCCGACAATATTGTAATCGATCCGAAGCCGCCGCAGTGCTTCTTCGAAGGTCCGCGATTGAGCATTTGTTCGGTAAAGAACAGCTATTCGCTTGCTCGCATCGCGCCGCCGATGATCTTCGATACGTGAGGCAACGAACCGCGCCTCCGCATCGCCGTCCATGGCCTGGCAATAGAAGATCCGCTCGCCGCCCGGATTTTGCGTCCAGAGTTTTTTCTTCTTTTGGTTTAGATTATTTCCAATTATCGCGTCCGCGGCGTCAAGGATAGTTTGCGTGGACCGATAATTCTGTTCAAGCAAGATCACTTTGGCATCCGGAAATTGCTGTTCGAATTCCAGGATGTTCCGAATGTCAGCCTGGCGGAATCCGTAGATGCTCTGCGCATCGTCGCCGACAACGCAGATGTTCTGCTGCTTTTCCGTCAAGTACGTTATCAGCGCAAGCTGGAGCGAATTTGTATCCTGGTATTCGTCAACGAGAATGTATTTATACCTGTCGTTATATTTTTCCCGCACCTCATCGGATACGCGAAGCAGCTTCACCGTTTTTATCAGCAGATCGTCAAAATCAAGCGCGTTTGCGCGGCGAAGGCGTTCTTCGTAAAGCTGAAATACCTTTGCGTAGGCCGCCTGTTTCTCATCCGTCCTTTCAACGGACGAGGCAAACAGATCAACATCTTCCCCGCGATTCTTTGCCGAACTTATCACGCTTCGCACGGCCCGCGGCACGATCTTTTTTTCATCCAGCCCGAGGTCTTTCAAACACGTTCTTACAACTTTCTGCGAATCATCCGTGTCATAGATCGTGAAAGACCGCGTATAGCCTTCATCAAGCCGTTCGATGTCCTGCCGCAGAATGCGGACACAAAGGCTGTGAAATGTCGCGATCAGCGGAAG
>JADLDC010000127.1 GCA_020846885.1 Acidobacteriota bacterium
CGGCAAAGGACAGGCCGAATTTTATCGCGAATCGTGTCGGGACGTTCGGCATGATGGCGACGGTGCACGAAATGATCGCGATGGGCTTTACGCCGACCGAGATCGATCAGATCACCGGCAAGGCGATCGGCCATGCTTCGTCTGCGACATTTCGCACGTCGGACCTTGTTGGCCTCGATGTGCTCGTACACGTCAACAAAAATCTTTATCCGGCAGTTCCCGACGACGAGGATCGCGATGTTTTCAAGATTCCTGAAGTTATCGAGACAATGCTTGAGAAAAAGCTTCTCGGCGATAAGACAAAAGGCGGTTTCTTTAAGAAATCGACCGACGCTGATGGTAAGCGTGTCATTCTTGAGCTTGATCTAAAAACGATTGAATACAAGCCGCAGGAGAAAACGAAATTCCCGTCGCTCGAAGCAGCGAAAGCGATCGAAGATCTGCCGAAACGCATAAAAACGCTGGTCTGGGGCGACGACAAGGTAGGCGAATTTTTATGGAAAACATCGTCGCGGGTCTCGCGTTATGCCGCAAACCGCATACCGGAAATAGCGGACACAATAGTCGAGATCGACAACGCGCTCAAGTGGGGATTCGGCTGGGAGATCGGTGTTTTTGAGGCATGGGACGCGATCGGCGTACGCGAATCGGTCGAGCGGATGAAGAAGGAAGGTCAGGCCGTCCCCGAAAACATCGAGCGGATGCTCGCCGCCGGTGCGGAGACTTTTTATAAGAACGAAAATGGCTCCCGGTCGTTCTACGACCTCGTCGGCGGTGCTTTTAAACCGATGCCCGAAAGGCCCGGTGTGCTCGTACTGAAATCGGTCAAGGACCGGACCGGCGTAATAAAGTCGAATCCCGGAGCATCGCTGATCGATATCGGCGACGGCGTGGCGTGTGTTGAGTTTCATTCAAAGATGAACTCGCTCGGGGCCGACACTGTCCAGATGATGAATTTTGCGATAGATGAGGCCGAGAAAAATTTCAAGGGTCTCGTCATCGGCAACCAGGGCGGGAATTTTTCGGCCGGAGCGAACATAATGCTGCTGCTTCTGGCGGCGCAGGAAGAGGAATGGGACGACATCAATCTGATGGTCCATTCGCTGCAGCAGACCGTCATGCGGCTGCGCTATTCGCCAAAACCTGTCGTCACTGCTCCGTATGGCCTGACGCTCGGCGGCGGCTGCGAGATAACCTTACACGGCAACCGCGTTCAGGCCGCGGCCGAAACGTACATCGGTTTGGTCGAGGTCGGCGTCGGCCTTATTCCCGCGGGCGGCGGAACCAAAGAAATGACAATGCGGGCAATGGACGCAGCGGCAGCCGTGCCCGATGCCGATCCGCTTACGTTCTTGAAACGAACGTTCGAGATGATCGGGATGGGCAAGGTCGCAACATCGGCTCAGGAAGCAAGGTCGTGGGGATTTTTGCGCGATGTCGATTCTATCTCAATGAACGGCGACCGGCTTATCGCCGACGCAAAACAAGAAGTGCTAAATTTGGACGCAATGGGCTTTGTCGCACCAACGCCGCGAAGCGACGTTTACGTCATGGGCGAATCCGGCGAGGCCGCGATGAAACTTGCCCTTCACATGATGAAACAAGGCGGATTTATCTCCGACCACGACCAATTGATCGGCAAAAAGCTGGCTCACATAATGAGCGG
Organism: Acidobacteriota bacterium; assembly: GCA_020846885.1. Taxonomy (GTDB): domain Bacteria; phylum Acidobacteriota; class Blastocatellia; order Pyrinomonadales; family Pyrinomonadaceae; genus OLB17. The sequence continues at coordinate 1,667 of JADLDC010000127.1, forward strand.
CGGCTCGATCAACCATACGGCTTACGTTTCGGAGCAATACCTGCTCGATCTGGAGCGTGAGGCTTTCGTATCGCTTTGCGGAGAACGCAAAACGCAGGATCGTATCGCCGCAATGCTAAAAACCGGCAAGCCGCTGCGAAACTAGCTGGGAACGCAGGCGTCCTCGCCTGCATGAGCGTGAAACGCGAACAACCCTTCGCGACTAGAGGCGTTCGGTTTGTATCGTTTGTTCGCCGCCAGAAGGCGGCGACGTGCGGGTGGGGACGCCCGCGTTCCCAGGGAAAAATTATGGACGAAAGGATCTCTTCCATAATCGCCGAACTTGCGAAAACCGCCGATGATGCGAGCGAAACATTTGGTGCGCTCATTGCGGAGCAGCTTAACTGGAAGCCGACAGAAAAAAGCTGGAGCGTCGCCCAATGTCTCGATCATTTGATCCTAACGAACGAACAGTTCTATCCGGAGTTCGAAAAGCTGGCGGCAGGTGCGAGGACGAACACATTTTGGCAGAATTATTCGCCGTTCACCGGCTTCTTTGGACGGTTTTTGATAAGGGCGGTAACGGAAGATTCGAAAAAAGCAAAAGCGCCTTCGAAATCGATCGTGCCGCCGAGCGAATTGCCTGCGGATATCGTCGATATGTTTGCTCAGAACATTAAGGATGTATGCGAACGAATTTCGGCGGTCGCCTCCGCAGACCGCCAAAAAGTGGTCGTCACTTCACCGTTTCTTTCGATAATGACATACAGGCTCGACGACGCTTACACTGTTCTGGTCGAACACACAAAACGTCACATCCGACAGGCAAAGCGTGTAATGGCCGCGGAAGGATTTCCCTTGCGGAAGCCCGCGCATTAGAGGCTATGTAAAAACGGTCTTAAACTGCGGAGCAGTGGCAGAATGTAGCCACGGGTGGAGCAAAGCGGAACCCGTGGTTAGGATAACAACGAGATTCCAGCCCGCGTAGTGGGCGGCAGAAAGGCATGTAACATCGATTGCTTTCAATAATTCACGCGAAAGCCTGCCACCCGCTACGCGGGCTTTGGGATTTAGGCCCGACATACCGCACGTTTCGCTTCGCTTCACGCGGGGCTACAAATATGTCGCTGCTCAGCAGCTTTTTTGGGCTTTGACACAGCCTCTTTAGCAAGGGCTTAATATTGGCATTGGATGTTAAGCCCTTGCTAACGCGCAGGCTTCTGCATTTGAATTCTTGCTTTTATGAAACGATGTGATTGGGCAAAGAACGAACTGGCTATTCATTACCACGATACCGAATGGGGCGTGCCGCTTCATGACGACCGCGGGCTGTTCGAGTTTTTGATTTTGGAAGGAGCACAGGCGGGTTTGAGCTGGGACACGATACTTGCGAAACGTGAAAATTACCGCACGGCGTTCGACAATTTCGACGTAGAAAAGGTGTCTCGATATTCCGATGCGAAATGCCAAGAGCTGATGCTGAACGCTGGGATCATCCGCAACCGGCTGAAGATCGCTTCGGCTGTTGGCAACGCAAAGGCATTTTTGAACGTTCAGAACGAATTCGGCTCATTCGACTCATACATTTGGAGCTTCGTTGACGGAAAACCGTTGAACGGCAAGCGAAAATTGATCGGCGATGTTCCGGCAAAAACCGATATCTCGGACGCACTTTCGAAAGATCTCAAAAAACGCGGATTCAATTTCGTCGGCTCGACCATAATGTATGCGTTCATGCAGGCAACCGGTATGGTCAACGATCATTTGACCTCATGTTTTCGCCACAAGGAGGTTTAGCGTTTGTGGACAAAATTGCATCGGTGATCTTGGCGATCGTCGGCATCCTCAATCTTTTGCCGGTTGCGGTGTTTTTCGATCCGACAAAAACGCTCCGGTTTTACGGAGTGCCGGCCCAGGGAACAGATCTGACCATTCTGATGCGGCATCGAAGCGTACTTTTGGCGTTGGTCGGAATTGCATTGATAGTTGCAGCGTTCAAGCCTGAGTATCGCGTGTTCGCCATTTCGCTGGCTTTGATAAGTAAGGTTGCATTTATTTATTTGACGTTTTCGGCCGTTGGATACAACCCCGAAATCCGGCAAGTTGCGTTGATCGATGTCGGTGCAATCGTTTTGTTGTTGGCTGTATTGGGAATTCATTTTTACACGAAGTAATGGCCGTTGACTTTCCGATAACAGCCGCCATCAGATTTCTGAGGCAGAAAAAGGTCGAATTCGTCCCGCGTATGTACGATTACGTCGAAAAAGGCGGTACGCGCGAATCGGCGAAGCAGTTGGGTGTGGACGAGCATGCCGTAATAAAAACGCTGGTCTTTGAAACAAACGAGAAAAAGCCGCTGATCGTTCTGATGCACGGCGACCGCGAGGTTTCGACAAAGACGCTGGCTCGGCTGCTCGGCGTAAAGTCGGTCGAGCCCGCCACGCCCGAAAAGGCATCGAAGCTGACGGGTTATCTCGTAGGCGGAACATCGCCTTTCGGGACGAGATCATCGATGCCTGTTTATGTTGAGAAGACGATATTTGATCTCGAAAAGATCTACATAAACGGCGGCAAACGAGGTTTTTTGATCGGGATCGATCCGGGAGTCTTGAAACGGATCTTGAATGCCGAAGAGGTTGAGGTTGCGATAGAGAAATGAGGAAGCACATCGAAACCGAGATAGAAATCAACGCTCCTGCTGACTTGGTAATGATAGAATTGGAAATATGAAGAACACGTATAACTTACCCGTCGTTCTTGATCCACAGCCCGAGGGCGGCTGGACAATAACCTGTCCGATCCTGCCGGAACTGCACACCGAAGCTGATACCTGGGACGAGATCGAACCGAATGTTACCGATGCTTTTCAGGCAGTTATTGAGATTTACGAGCACTTGAAAAAACCGTTGCCTCAGGCGCTTAGTCCGATCACTGACAAGGCACCTGTGCTGATAGATACTATCGTTCATTTGGAGGCCGCTTGAGGTGCCGGGACTTTGAGCGGAAGTTGAAAAATCTTGGGCGCTATGAGGTAAGCACCAAGACCGCAGGTTCGCATCGAAAATGGATCAATCCTAAAACAAATCAAGGTGCGGCCATTCCGGATTGGGGAAGCAAGGACCTTAAGAACGGCACCCTTCGCGGAGCGATCAAGCAGCTAGGGTTTTCTTGGGACAAGTTTATGGCGTCTTAGCGGTATCTGCAGGGTTTATGAAATTGATTTTGAAGGCGGCGCTACTTTCGGGCTTGTTATTTTTGGTATGCATGATCCTAGCGTGTTCGTACCGTGAGAATTCTGAGAGTAAGACCTCGAATACGGGTCCGCTTTTGGTTTCAAACTCGAATACTAACAAATTCGACATCGCAAAGTTCGAGCGAAACCGACAGTTGTGGACAAGCAAGAATATTCAGCATTACAGAATGATTGTTGGAGCAGAAAGTTTTAGCGTAAATTTTCCAGAAGAGGTACTACTCGAAGTAAGAAGCGGGCAGCCGGTATCAGTCAAATCCCTTTCGAAATCAGGGAGAAATGCGACGTCGACCTACGGAGAATTTGATACGGTTCAGAAGCTTTTCGACTTTATCGACAAAGCAGTAAAAGGGAATGCTAAGAGTTTGTATGTTGGATATGACGCTGATTTCGGATTTCCTTCTCAAATCGAAGTTGATAGAGACGGAAGTTACGGCAACGATGATGAACTATCATTAAAAGTTCGGGATTTTGAAGTAATTGGCTTGTAAAAATATGAAAGACGCAGTAATCGTATCAGCCGTGCGGACGGCTGTGGGGAAGGCGCCGAAGGGGACTTTGCGGAATACTCGTTCGGATGAGATGGCGGCGTTGGCGATTAAAGAAGCCGTGTCGCGGGCCGGGGTTGATGCGGCGCTGATCGACGATGTGATCATGGGCTGTGCATTCCCGGAGGCGTCGCAGGGCATGAATGTCGCGCGCACCGCGTCGATACTCGCCGGGCTGCCGGTCGAGACGTCGGCGATGACGGTAAATCGTTATTGTTCGTCGGGTTTGCAGACGATAGCTCTGGCCGCAGACCGCATTGCGGGCGGCGGGGCCGATGCGATAGTTGCGGGCGGGCTGGAATCGATGACCGCAATTCCAATGGGCGGCAACACGTTTCGCCCGAATCCAGGCCTTGCGGACACGTATCCCGACTACTACCTCAACATGGGCCTGACGGCGGAGAACCTTGCGAAAAAATACGAGATCACCCGCGAACAGGCGGACGAATTCTCATTCAATTCGCACCAAAAGGCACTCGCGGCCATTAAGGAAGGCAAGTTCAAGGACGAGATCGTTCCGATGACCGTTCATGTCGATGAATTCGACGAAAAAGGCCGCGTCCGCCGCAAAGAGATCGTATTCGAAACCGACGAAGGCCCGCGTGTCGATACGTCGCTCGAAGGCTTGGCAAAACTGCGTCCTGTTTTCCACGCAAAAGGAACCGTTACGGCAGGAAATTCGTCGCAGATGTCCGATGGTGCGGCGGCTGTTGTCGTGATGTCGGCTGACAAGGCGAAAGAATTAGGTTTAACGCCGCTCGCACGTTTCGTCTCATTCGCCACCGCCGGCTGCCTGCCCGAAGAAATGGGCATTGGGCCGGTCTATGCCATCCCGAAGGCTTTGAAACTTGCCGGGCTGACGCTTGACCAGATCGATGTGATCGAACTAAACGAAGCCTTCGCCGCACAAGGCCTATCGGTAATGAAAGTCCTCGAAATGGATCCGTCAAAAGTAAACCTCAACGGCGGCGCCGTCGCCTTAGGCCACCCGCTCGGCTGCACCGGCGCCAAGCTGACCGCGACGATTCTTCAAGAGTTGAAACGCCGCAACGCCCACTACGGCATGGTCACAATGTGCGTCGGCGGCGGCATGGGCGCCGCCGGGATTTTTGAACGGATCGACTAAGGTGAATGATAGTTTCATTCCGACACAAAGGTCTGCGGCAATTGTTCGAGACAGGAAAGTCGAAGCAAATTCCCGCAGACTTTTCTGCTAAACTGATACGTCAGATGGACGCGATCAATCAGGCTGACGATCCGTCGCAGCTTAACTTCCCTGGTTATGATCTGCACGAATTGAAAGGAGGGAGCTCGGGACGCTGGGCTATGAAAGTAAACAAGAATTGGCGGCTGACTTTTGGCTTTGAAAGCGGCAATGCTGTCGATCTTGACCTAGAGGATTATCATTGAAGAAGTATGAATACTAGCATTAAAGAGAATCGACGGCCCACGCATCCTGGAGCAATTTTAAGGGAGGACACTTTGCCGGCCTTGGGTCTTTCTCAGACGGAATTCGCCCAGCGGATAGGTGTATCGCCGAGAACGATAAGCGAGCTACTTAGGGAGCGTTCGAGGCTGACTGTCGACTTAGCGCAGCGGCTAGGTCTTGCTCTGGCGATGGCTCCGGAAATCTGGCTTAGGATGCAGCAGGCTGTTGATCTCTACGATTTGCGACTGAAAAACGCTCACGAATACCGCCGGATCGACAAAATCGCCGCATAGTGTTAGCCAAAGCGCATACGCGTGACAAAGCGGAAGTGACGGACCAAGAAGCACGCAAACATTCGCTGGATATGTCCGACTTGAACCGAAAAGCGCGGTCGGGAGAGATCACGATTGATAGCTTCTTTGATGAGCTCGAACGCAGAGGTATCACGGGCCTCCGGCAGGCGATCTGTGTTTGGCAGGCGTTCGGAATCGATCTAGGGGAGGCCAAATTGGCTTTAATCAAGCGACAACCCGGAGGAATCGATGCATGGGAGAGGCAATTCGACGAGATTGACCTCACCGCGCTAGAAACCGAACCAGATTAAATCTCAGGTTCAGACTAAGCCTTGAGGTTCGAAAGAACTTTCTTGACTGAATGAACATTCATTCAGTACAATTATTCAGCAGATCTTACAGGAGTCAACTAACCCGATATGGACGCGAAAATGGAGAAGGAATATTTGAAGGGCGGCGAGTTTTTGATCGCTGATCAGACGACGGCGGGTGTTTTTACGCCGGAGGATTTTACGGACGAGCACCGGATGATCGGGGACACCTGCCGTGAATATATCGACAACGAGGTCGTGCCGAAATTGCCGCGGCTTGAGGCGCATGAGTGGGATGTTGCCCGCGATCTGTTGAAAAAAGCGGGCGAGTTGGGCCTATTGGGTGCGAATATTCCTGAGGAATTGGGTGGAATGGCGCTCGACCAGACTTCGGGGTGCATCATCGCGGAGATGGTCGGGCGCGGAAGCGGTTTTGGCTCAACGTATGGCGCGCAAACCTCGATCGGTCTGCTCCCGATACTTTATTGGGGTTCTGAGGAACTCAAGAAAGAGTGGATACCGAAGATCATTTCAGGCGAGGTCGTTTCGGCATATTGTTTGACCGAATCGGGTTCGGGTTCGGACGCTTTGGGCGCCAAATGCGTTGCGAAACTTACCGACGACGGGCAGCATTATATCCTGAACGGCGAAAAGATGTGGATCACGAACGGCGGATTCGCCGATGTCTATCTCGTTTTCGCAAAGGTGGACGGCGAGAAGGAGAAATTTTCGTGCTTCCTCGTACCCCGTTCGGAGAATTGCCGGCCCGGAGCGGAGGAGCACAAGCTTGGGATCAAATCTTCTTCGACAACGGCCGTCATTTTGTCGGACGCGAAGATACCGGTCGGCAATTTGATCGGCAATGTCGGCGATGGGGCGAAGATCGCTTTTAATGTTTTGAATGTGGGCCGGTTCAAACTCGGTGCTTCGGTTACGGGCGGCGCAAAGTTGGCGATCCGCGAATCTGTTCGTTATGCCAACGAGCGGCATCAGTTCAACAAACCTATCTCGTCGTTCGGTGCGATCAAGCACAAGCTGGCCGAGATGGCGATCCGCACGTGGGTTGCGGAATCGATCACTTACCGGACGGTCGGTATGATCGACGCGTTGATCGGCGACGATCATGGTAATGAAAAGAAACTGCAATCGATCGAGGAATACGCGGTCGAGTCTTCGATCAATAAGGTCGCCTGTAGCGAATCGCTCGATTATGTCGTCGATGAGATGGTGCAGATTTATGGTGGTTATGGCTATTCGGCTGATTATCCGGCGGAGGCGGCATATCGCGATTCGCGCATCAACCGCATTTTCGAGGGTACGAACGAGATCAACCGCATGCTGATTCCAGGCCAATTGATGAAGCGTGCGATGAAGGGCAAGATCGGTTTGCTTCAGGCCGCAAAAGCCTTGCAGGACGAAATTCTAAACCCGCAGATGTCGTTCGATGAGGACACAAGCCTGCTTGCCGCCGAGACAAAACTGGCTAAAAACGCAAAGAAGGTTGCGTTGATGGTGCTCGGAACGGCGGCACAGAAATACATGATGGCGTTGAGCGAGCAGCAGGAAGTTTTGATCAACTGCGCCGACATCATAATGGACGCATACCAGATGGAATCGGCGATCCTGCGTGCCAAGAAGATCGTCGAAAAACAAGGCGAAGAGGCCGCCGGCCGGTTTATCGATATGGCCTCTGTTTTCTGCAACGATGCAATTCAACGCATCGAATCAAAAGCAAAAAATACCCTCGCCGCAATAGCCGAAGGCGACGAAGGCCGGACGCTTTTGGTTGCACTTAAGCGGTTCACGAAGAACAATTCACCCGTCAACACGATAGCCGCCAGACAGCGGATAGCCGATGTAATGATCGGTGCGAATGCGTATACGTTCTAAGCGTTGATCTCCAAACGGCCGATTGCGAAATGAACACCGACCGGTCTTTTGGTCAGAATTTTTCCTGAAGAAAAAGGAGCGGGTCTTTTTCAAATTCCTGGTAAGTATCCTGATTAATTATCGCCAGTCGAGCGTTCGGATTCCTTTTCTGGAATTCTAATAATGCGGACCGTTTCTCCTTACGTCCTGATTTGACCTCAATGGCCCATATATTGCGCCCGTAACGAAACACATAATCAACTTCATTATTTCCATCTCGCCAGTAAAAGACCTCTTCCCCTGTGCGGATAAGTTGTGATCCGACAAGAGTCTCAAAGATACGGCCTTTTTCTTCCGGTTTATACTCGGTCCGTATTTGTAAATACGGAAGACACGGGGCCAGTGGTACTATCTTTGGCGCCGATGCACGCTGCAAGAGTTTTTTATTCGAGAACTTTTCGAGATGCTTGATCAAAAAGGCCCCTTCGTAAAGTTTGAGGTAGTGTTTTACCAGTTCAACATTGCCGCGCTCCTGCAGTTGGCCAAGCAACTTGGTGTAAGAGATCTCTTGAGCGGGATACGAAATGAGAATCTCGAAGGCCTGACGGAAAAGAGCTGGATTTCGTATATTGTGAAACTGCAGGATGTCCTTTTCGACAACCGTCTCCACTATCGATGTTTTTACGTAGTCCGCCCAATCATCGTTGTTAATAAGGGGATACGATCCCGGATACCCGCCGTACCTCAGATATTCATCAAAGTCTAAGCCATATCCGGCGGCGGATTCGTGGAAATTCCAGTGATGGGCCCTGATCAGTTGAAATCGTCCGGTAAGACTTTCGGTCAAGCCTTTTTGTATTTGCAGAGAACTCGATCCGAGCAGAACACATCTGAGCAGAGAGTTCCGGCGTTTTGCATTGTCGTACAGCCGCTTTATTGTTTCCGGCCAATTGAATATTTTCTGTATCTCATCGACAACAAGTATCTTTTTTTCGCCGGCGGCTATTAACCACTGCTCTGCCAGCCATTCTCCGTTTGGATTAAAATGGTCATCAGTGCTGACATACAAAGCCGAATCCGGGAAATGATCTTCGATCAGTCGAAGAATAGACGTGGTTTTTCCTACTTGGCGTGGCCCGAGCACTACCTGAATAAACGGACTTTCTCTTTCGAGCCTTTCACGAAGTTTATCGGTGTAGCCAAGGTGAACGAATTGCATCCATCTACGAGGGTAGCCTGTTTATTTTGCTAGGTCAAGCTATTATTTTTAATAGTCGAATCTATTAAAGTGTTAACGCGTTCTAAGCATTCAAGTTAGCGGGCCGCGGCAAATCTGTTCCCGCAACGGATGCTGAACAACGACAACTGAATGCCCCTCGTGTCCAGGCCGCAAAAAAGGCGGCGACAGGAACAGGCTGCCGCAAAGCTGAAACGGATGCCGACAAGACCTTGAAATGGCTCGTCCGTATCGGCTCTCCTGCGATAGAATGTTCATATGCCGAAAGCAGGGACAATTGGTGAATTGCGGGCAAGCGGTTACGAGCAGAGAAGCGTGAAGGACGAGATGCGGGCTAATCTGATCGCAAAATTGCGTTTGGGTGAGAGGCTTTTTCGCGGAATAATTGGTTATGACGAAACGGTCGTGCCGCAGCTTGTAAATGCTGTTTTATCGAAGCACAATTTTATCCTGCTTGGACTTCGCGGACAGGCAAAATCGCGGATCATAAGGCAATTGACCGACCTGTTGGATGAAGAGATACCGATCATTGCCGGTTCGGAGATAAACGACGATCCATTCGCGCCGCTGAGCGCTTACGGCCGGCAGACGGTCGATCTGCATGGCGACGAGACGAAGATCGATTGGGTACACCGCGACAATCGGTTTGTCGAAAAACTGGCGACGCCGGACGTTACGATAGCCGACATTATCGGCGATGTCGATCCTATCAAGGCTGCAAAGGGCGGCCATTTGTTGTCAGACGAACTTACGATTCATTTCGGACTTTTGCCGAGAGCGAATCGCGGGATCTTTGCTATCAACGAACTGCCCGATCTTGCAGGAAAGATACAGGTCGGGCTGTTCAATATCATGCAGGAAGGCGATGTGCAGATAAAGGGTTATCCGGTGCGGCTGCCGCTTGATGTACTGCTCGTATTCAGCGCGAATCCTGAAGATTACACTGCCCGCGGAAAGATAATCACGCCGTTGAAAGACCGCATCGGGGCGGAGATACAGACGCATTATCCGTCAAATGTTCAGCTCAGTTCAGAAATAACGAAACAGGAAGCGTGGACGAAACGCGATAGCGAAAAGATCGCGATCCCGGATTTTATTGCCGAGATCATCGAGCAAATTGCGTTCGAGGCACGCGACGACCAGCGGATCGACAAACGCAGCGGTGTGTCGCAGCGTTTTTCGATCAGCGTACTGGAATCTGCCATTTCCAACGCCGAACGCCGCTCGATGATAACCGGCGAAGCAGAGATCGTACCGCGCATATCCGATATTTACGCCGCGCTTCCGGCGATGACCGGCAAGATGGAACTCGAATATGAGGGCGAACAGATCGGCGCGACACGCCTTGCCGAAGATCTGATCAAACGCGCTAGCGGTGTGATGTTCGAAGGCTTCTTTCTCGGTATCGATTTTGAACCGGCTGTACAGTGGTTCGAACAAGGGAACAAGATCCTTTTGTCAGATACAGCTTCCGCGGATGAGTGCGTTATGCTGTTGGAGAGCGTACCGGAACTCATCGGATCTACGTTGGCCCCGCTCGAATTCGATCGTGTGGACACGGCAATGATGGTTTCGGCGTGTGAGTTTGTGCTGGAGGGGTTATACGCGCAAAACAAGATCACCCGAACTGAGGACGGCGGCTTTGAAGCGGCCACAAAGGCCAAGCGGGACCGTCGCGGGATGATATATGAGGACCTGACGGATCTTGAGGGTTATAACTGATTTCGGTGAATTAATATGGCTGAAAATATCGATCAGGCTGAGAAGGTCGGCAACGAGGGGAACGGCGGTGCTTTGAAAGGGTGGCTTATAAAGGTCGGCATTCTAGTTGTCGTGTTTCTGCTTGGGCTTGTTCCGATGTGGATCGCGAAGCGGAGTGTCGCCAACGAACTAGATAAATCGAAACGCGGGCTTCGCCGATGCCAGATCGAGAGCACGCTGGCCGGAGCCGAGATCTTTGCTCGACGCGGTGAATATGAGACAGCCCGGCAAAGCGCGAGCAGCTTTTTTACCGATCTTCAGGCGGA
>JADLDC010000128.1 GCA_020846885.1 Acidobacteriota bacterium
AATGGCTCAAAGATCGCCTTTACGCGCGAAGAGTTGATCGAGCTTTTGAGCCAGGCGGCAAAATTGAGTTAAACTAACACCACTTTCGAAGTTATTCAGTCATTTTTTTAGGAGCAAATCTAGATGCAAGAAGCATTGGGAATGGTCGAATGCAAGGGTCTCGTAGCAATGATCGAGGCGGCGGATGCGATGGTCAAGGCCGCGAATGTTCAGCTTGTTGGGTATGAAAAGATCGGCGCGGGTTTTGTGACCGCGATCGTGCGCGGCGATGTTGCAGCGGTCAAGGCCGCGACCGATGCCGGGGCCGCCGCTGCTCGACGCGTTGGTGAACTGGTCAGCGTCCATGTAATACCGCGTCCGCACTCAAGCGTCGATGAACGCCTTCCGGTCGTGATGAAGTAACTCCGCTGGCGGGATGTAATTTCCTATGATAATCGGACGCATTCAGGGCACGGTCGTCTCTACACAAAAGGACGAACGGCTGAGCGGCAAGAAACTTCTCATTGTAAAACCGATCAATCTCGATGGCACTGACCAAAACGGTTATGTGGTTGCCGTCGATACGGTCGGGGCGGGCTTTCATGAGAAAGTGATCGTCGTTGGCGGTTCCTCCGCCCGCATGGCCGAAGGCAACAAGGATTGCCCGGTTGATTCAGCCATCATTGGCGTTATAGATACGATCGATCTCATTTGATCACGATCCGAGACGCCCTCTGAACATGCAGATCGCCCGTGTTATTGGCACAATCGTCTCGACCGTTAAGAACGAAGCTCTTAACGGTCGAAAACTCCTTATCGTCCAGACCCTCGATGCCGAGCTAAAGGCCAAGGGAAAGCCGATGGTCGCACTTGATGCTGTTGGGGCCGGAGTGGGCGAGCTTGTATTTTGGTGCCGGGGAAAGGAGGCGTCCTTTCCGTTCAAACGCGACGAAACGCCGACCGATTGCACCATCGTCGGGATCATTGATTCGGACGATCACGTTAACAGGAACGAATAGCCGCAAGAATGCGCAAGATCGCCGGGTTATTTTTATTTCTGTGTTTCCTGTACTTTGCGGCAATTTCTATGCTCATCGCACGTGTCATCGGTAATGTAGTCGCAACTCACAAAAACCAGCGTTACGAAGGCGCGCGCGTAATGCTTTGCCGTCAGATCACGCCTGAGGGTGAGGATATGGAGTACACCTGCCTTGCATTGGATTCTGTCGATGCCGGCGTGGGCGACATTGTCATCATCGCTCAGGAAGGCTGGTCCGCATCGACCGCCGCCACCGGAAAACCAGGGGCTGCGATCGACTCGGCGATCGTTGGCGTTGTGGATCAGGTGGATCTGTTGGCTTGATACGATCATTCGATAAAAATGAGTGACACCCAAAAACTTGCGGAACGGATCGCGCGGCTACTGGAATCGGAACGGCAGGGCGGCGATCTTGCGTCGGTTTTTGCCAGCATAGAGAAGATAAACCATCGTTTGGACAAGCTGGAGGCGTCGGCGGCCGGTCCGCAAGTTCCGGTCTCCGTCCTCCAGTCCGCCCATCCGAGCCAGGAAAAATTCGCTTTAATCGAGGCTGTCGCCGATCAAGTAATCGATGGCCTCAGAAAGGAAAAGGCCTGCACGTTCGAACCGAACGGCAAGCCTTGTGATCATTGTTCTATGTGCGGTTCCCGCGGTTTCTAGATCATTTGTTCGCGGGTGCCTGCTCTCGCCGCATTGAGTTCGGGTCGCCGATATCCGGTGCTTTTTCGGCCCCGGGTTCTGCCTTGAATGTCGGCTCTTCCTTAAACCCAAGCAGCCCCGCCGTCAGGACGGCCGGGAAGGAATTACGTGTCGTGTTGTAATCCTGCACAGCCGCATTATAGTCCGTCCGGGCGACATTGATCCGATTTTCTGTGCCTGCAAGCTCGGTCTGTACGTTCATAAACGCTTCGGTCGATCGCAGCTGCGGATATTGCTCCTGCAAACTAAGCAGCCTTCCGATCGTGCCGCCAAAGCTATTGTTTGCTTCAATAACGGCCTGCTTTTGTTCGGCGGTTTTTTCACCGCCCTCGCCGGTAGGCGTCGCCTGTTGAGCGTTCAAGAGCCGGGATCTGGCATCGGCGATCTGGCCGAATACCTCTTGCTCCTGCACGCCGGCCATCTGTGCCGCTTTCACCAGGTTTGGTATAAGATCCGCGCGCCGCTGCATTGAGCTTTCAACATTGGCCCACTTGCCCTTAACATTCTGCTGTTTTGCGGTCAACTCATTGTAACTGCAACCGCTTAGGCCGAACGTCGCGAACGCCGCGATCGTCAACAAAATTCCTCTTTTCATTGTTTCTCTCCTCATAAAAAGTCAATTGTCTCGTGTCGATCGCCAATTGTTGATCGCGTCCGTTTGCGATCAACCATCGACAATTTACGATTTACGATGTGCCCGCCTTGTCAACTGAATCGATCACCTTTTCGATCTGTTCCATGTAGGCGCCAAATAACCGGTTCGCACCGGCTTCATTTAAGGCTTCACCAGAGCCATTTCCGCGAATATTAAGTATCTTTTCGAATATTGTACCGTCAAGCCGCAAGATCTCGGCCGTGCGCGCAATGATCGCCTGTTTTGTCGCCGGCGGTTCAATGCCCCTGAGAATGAGTATCGCGCCAAAAAGTGCGGCAAAGCTTGAGACGCTTTCGGCCATCAATCCTGTCAGGCCTTCGACCGAACTCGAAGCCGGGATATATCTTCGCCTTAGGCGGATGAGTTTGCTCCGCAGTTCGTATTCGGTCTGATGGCGCAGATTTTCATCTGAGATCTTCACGTCGGCTAGAACATCTGTGCCAAACAGGACCTTTCTGGCCGTTTCCATTCGATGGAACTCTATTGGAAAAACATCCGCCGCCTCGCTCAATTCGGAAACGGTGAAATAGATAGGCACCGGATGGCCCATCTTTAGCCATTCTCGAACAGACGCGTGGGCATTTCGCAGATCTTCCGGAGTTATCCGGTGCAGGGCGATCAGCAAATTGTAGTTTGACTGTTGAGGGACGAAATCGCCCGCGGCGGCCGAACCATAGAGTATGACCGACGCAAGGTTCTCGCCATGCGTGGCTTTAAGATCATCGATAAACCCCTCGAATTGATGTTTCATAGTCCTCACCAATCGCCGCCGGCGCCGCCGCCGCCAAAATCGCCGCCGCCGCCGAATCCGCCCCAATCCGAACCGCCGCCGCCGCCCCATCCGCCGCCCCAATCACTCGAGGACGATGAACCCCTGCTGCCAGAGTTGGCGATAGCGGAGCCAATGATCCATGGCAAGGCCGAACCGAATCCCCCGCCGCCGCCGCCTCGGCCGCTCGAACCGCCGCTTCGGTTTGACCAAATGATAAGAATTATAACCAGTATTATTGCCAGACAGCAGAACCAGCTATAACCGTTTGTTCCGAAAGGCCCGGTCCGGGTTCGTGCCGATGGCGTCGGTGTCGGGGTGGAGATGCCGGACCGCCGCGCCTCGATCGTGCGAATATAGGCATCTATAGTATCAGCGATACCTTTGGCATAATTGCCCTTTTTGAATTCGGGCACCAAAAACTGACGCTGCAGGCTGCCGGCCAG
>JADLDC010000129.1 GCA_020846885.1 Acidobacteriota bacterium
AGCATAAAGTACATCGATCGGAGGCCGAGGATCGCGAAGATGTTCGACGTGAAGACGATCAGCGGTTCGTTCGTGACCGCAAAGATGGCCGGAACGCTATCGACCGCAAAGACGATATCCGTCGCCTCAAGGAACAACAGAGCGACAAACAGCGGCGTTGCGTGCCATCTGCCGCTGACCTTTTTGAAAAAACTCTTGCCGTCGATGGTGTGGTCCACCGGCATTATCCGCCGAAATATTCTAAGAAGGAGATTTTTTTCCGGTTCTATCTCGTCATGGCCGCCGAACATCATCTTGATGCCGGTCACGATAAGAAATCCGCCAAAGAGGTATATAACCCAGTGGAACTGCATCAATGCAGACCCAAGTGCGATAAAAATGGCTCGAAAGATGAGGGCCCCGAGAATTCCGTAGAACAGGACACGGTGTTTGTACTTTGCGGGGATGCCGAAATAGCTGAAGACGAGAACAAAGACAAAGATGTTGTCAACAGAAAGGGAATATTCGATGACGTAGCCGGTCAGAAACTCAAGGGCCGCGTTCTTGCCGATCGCCGCTCCGTGAATAGAGGATGTGTATTGATAAAAACCAAAACAGAATGAGAGTGCCAGAACAACCCAGACCACGCTCCAGATGGTGGCCTCTTTGAACGTTACCGCATGGGCCTTGCGGTTGAATACGCCGAGATCGAGCCCGAGCATGAACAGGACGAATACCAGAAAGCCGGCATAAAACCACCAGTATTCGGCAAAAGGAAACAGCATTAACGAAACCTCCTATAAGCAAGAAGGCCGAAAAAGGAAAAGACCTTCCACGACCGATCAAAATCGAATCGCAGTAAAGGTCTCGATACTTTCTCGCTGCGCCGGATCGATCTTTTTCAAAACCGACCGTATTGACGACAGCAGCGAACCCAACGTAGGGCTATCTACTCCCCTGAACTGTTAGAACAAACCTACCTGATTCATTATTTCCTTGTCAAGATTAAATGGCCATTGGCAGCGTCCTAATTTTGTCGGGCCCGACGCGAATTTTTTCCCCGGCGTTTCTTTGCGGCCTTTGCGGCTTTGCGTGAAATCGGTTTACCTCGTCAAGCACGCAAAGAAACGCAGGCAAAACAGCGCCTAGGCGAAATGATCTATGTTCACATGAAAATTATAAGGTGTTACCTAATCGCGAACGTCTGTAGTAAGCTATAGTCCAAGTGAAGGAAAAGCATTGAATAGATTAGAGATAATTCCACTTGGCGGGATCGGCGAATTCGGAATGAACTGCATGGGCATCCGTTACGGTGATGAAATGATCATCGTGGATGCGGGGATGGGTTTTCCTGAAGAAACACCGTTCGGCGTCGATATTTCGATACCGAACTTTGAATTTCTTGAAGAATACCGTGACGATATAACCGCGCTCGTCCTTACACACGGGCATGAGGACCATATCGGTGCGCTCGCATATCTTCTTCGAAAGTTCAATATTCCAGTGTACGGTTCGCGGTTTACGCTGGCGCTTGCCGAAAAACGGCTGGAAGAATTCGATATGATGAACGAGGTCCTGCTCCATCGCGTGGAGGCACGCGACGTCGTAGATATCGGGAGCTTTAAGGTCGAGTTCATCCACGCCTCACACTCGCTTGTCGATTGCTTTTCGCTTGCGATTACGACCCCGCTTGGAACCGTCATTCATACGGGTGATTACAAGATCGACGACACGCCTGTTATCGGTATGCCATACGATCTCAAGTCGCTGAAACGATATGGAGATGCCGGTGTTCTCGCCCTATTGGCTGACTCTACCAACGCGACGGTTCCGGGCCGAACGCCGTCTGAACAGGCGGTGATACCAGCGTTTGAGGAAATATTTGAACAGGCCGAAGGTCGCATTTTCGTATCGACCTTTTCTTCATCGCTCCACCGGCTGCAAATAGTTTTTGATGTCGCCAAAATGTTCGGCCGCAAGGTTTGCGTGTTGGGGCGGTCGATGCAAAAGAACGTCGAGATCGGTGATGATCAGGGACTGCTGCAGATCGATCACGGCGATTTGGTCTCCATCGGCGACTCTCGAGCACTCAACGATGACGAGATCGTATATCTGGTGACAGGCTCGCAGGGCGAAATGCGTGCAGCACTTTGGAATCTGGCGACGGGTGTTTACAAGGGGCTTGAGATCGATACGGGCGACACCGTCATTCTGTCTGCACGCATTATTCCCGGCAACGAAAAAGGGATAAGCCGTCTGATAGGCCATCTATATAAGCGAGGCGCGAATATCATTGAAGAAAAGCGTCGGCTCATTCACGTCTCGGGCCATGCCTCGCAGGAAGATATCAAGATAATGGTCGAAACCGCACGGCCAAAATATCTTGTGCCGATCCACGGCGAATACCGCATGCTGTTCCGTCACAAAGAGTATGTAAAGAATCACGTCGCGGGCTATTCTGATGAAAACATCATTTTGATCGAGAACGGTGAAGTTCTGGAATTTGACGAACACGGCGCACGCGTTGCTGAAAAACGCGAATTGTACAAGACCTTTATTGACGAAGAATCGAGCGAAGAGATCGAGTACGATGTGGTTCGCGAACGCAAAAAATTAGCGTACGGCGGAGCGGCGTCACTCGTCGTTTCAATAGACAGATCGACGGGCGAGGTGGCCGGCGAGCCGCAGATAGAGTTTCAGGGTGTTGCTGGTGTTGATCCGTCAAACGGTTTTGCTGCCGATGCCCGTGCCGCAATGTCGCATGCGGTGGCAGCAATGAAGCGCGAGCATATAGCCGACCGGGCCTTTTTGAAAGAGGCCCTGAGGATCGCCCTTAAGCGTTTTATTCAGAAAGAGTTACGGACCAAACCGGTCATTGTTACGACGATCGTGGATGTTTGATCCAGTTCATCGGCGAAAGACGCGAGTAGTTGGCAAAACTGGTACGTGTGGTGCGTCTCCGGGCAGGAGGGAATACACCGATGGCGTACTATTATAAGAGTGAAAAGGAAGCGGCCTATTGGGCCTTGAAAGCCCTCGAAGCAAAGCTTCCGGCCCAGCCGATGAGTGCCGTGC
>JADLDC010000130.1 GCA_020846885.1 Acidobacteriota bacterium
CACTATCTCGCCCGCCGCGGGCATTTCGTCCAACCGGTTTTCGTGATCAAGATACCGGTCGATGAATTCCGAATACTTCCCGTCCGGCACAAAGCAGATCTCTTGTGATTCCTGTTTCTCAGCCGTATATAGATTTGCTTCGCGGGCAATATCGCGCACCTCGCTCTTGAGCATCTCGCCTAGCGGAAAATAGGCGCGTGAAAGCTGGTCCTGCGTGAGTTCCCAAAGGAAATAGCTCTGGTCCTTCCAGTGGTTGCGGCCGCGGAAAAGCCGATAGCGGTTTACCGATTCGTCGTACTCCACCCGGGCGTAATGGCCGGTCGCAACCTTATCGCACCCTAAGCTGACCGCCATTCGGTCAAGCGAGGCAAATTTCAATCGCGAATTGCAGGCGACGCACGGTATCGGCGTTTCACCACTCAAATAACTTTGGACGAACGGTTCGACAACGTCGCGTTCAAAATCTTTTTCAAGATTCAGTACATAGAACGGCAAGCCGAGCGAATCAGCTACGCGGCGGGCATCGTAAACATCATCAAGCGAGCAGCATCTGCTAGGCAGCGGTTCGCCGTTCTCATCGACACTTATACCCCGCCGCTGGTTCCACAACTGCATCGTAAAGCCGACAAGCTCGTGCCCCTGCTCCTTTAATAACGCAGCCGCCGCCGAACTATCGACACCGCCGCTCATTGCAACCGCTATCTTCATAAACCTTTATAATACCATTCCGTCACGGGTGAGCATGAGCGATATTTGTCAGCGTTTCTTTTTGAAATCGTACTCAAGTGATTTGGCCAGCCTTTTTCCTTCTATTTTCGGACGTTCGCTCGGCTTAAAGCTGATGCCGGGATAGTCGTAGCCGAGTGTCCAAATGCGTCTCCCATCCTGGTCGATCACCCAAGCCGAAACATTCCATTCAGGCTCGCCTTTGAGCGGAGCCTTGCGTCGTTGCTGTTCATCCGGATATGGAATGTTATCTCGCCTGTACGTGTCGTCTATCGACAACGTGCCTTGCACTATGCCGTCGGCGGCGTCCTTGTCCGGAGCCAGCTTGAACCCCGATTTCACCAGCCATCTTTTCAGGGCGATCAGAAATTCTTTCCGCTCACCGGCATGTTTCGCGCACACCAGGACTATGCCGTTCACGGTCTTTCCGCAGGATGAAAACGTGAAGTTGAACGAACGCTCGTCGACGTAGACGCTTTGCACGTCCGCCAACCGCGACGGCCGGCGATTCTGCGCGACCGAAAAATCGGACAGCACGCAGATGGCAGCCAGAACCATTAACAACCCTGCAAATTTTCGCATTGAAGTGCCTCCAGATGTATTTGGAGAGAAGTTCGAGTCACGATCGAAATTCAGATGCAAATTATTGCCGCCGGGTGGTACGGCGTCCGATCAAGTCAACTCGCGAGGAAGGCGATGAACGTAACATTTCGTGTCGCGCCGGGGCGCAGTTTTCGGGCCCAAGAGGTTTGAATCTTCGTCCATTCCGCCTTATCCAGCGATCTGCATTGCCGCAGCTCGAACCCGGCGGCGATATATTTTGGAATTAGAAATGAGTGCAAAATGGTCGGGGTTAGATCGGGAACCCCTAATTTTTCCATTTGCGCCCGGTCGAGCTCAGGGTCGAGGCCGATGATGATCTCAAGCAGGCAACCTGGCGCCGCGATCCTTCGAAGCGATCTCAGCACAGCGTCGTCACCTGTCGCGACCGCTCTTAGCAGGCTGCCCCACGGAAAATGAATATGTATCTCGTCGGCGATGCCGTTAAATTCTTCCGGCAGGTCTTCGACTGCCGCCTGGACGAACATTGCGTTCGGCAGGCCGCCCTTCGCCGGCCGTCTCGTCGCTTTCATCGACGGTTTTTCGAGCGGTTTTGTGTTTGCGTCCACGCCGATAAAGAACTTGTTCGGGTTCTCTCGCGCCGCCGCGGACACAAAGCGTCCGTCCCCCGTCCCGATGTCGATCACGATGCCTTCGCCGGTACGGGGCAATGATGTGGTTGAATTCCTCACAGGTGAGTTATCAGATCGTACTGCCGCGGATGCATCTCAACATAGTATTGTTTCCTCAACACCCCAAATTGTAACCCGCCGCATAACCGGCGCCCAAAGGTGCCCGGCTTACTGGTCATCGGCCGCTCTTTTCGTAGCTAGCTTCTGATTCGCCCACACTGTCGCGTCTTAACAGATATATGCGGTCTTTCCATCCGGTACCGCCGTGGTTCACCTGATCGAACCGGAACCGCGCGACCTCCGCCGCGCGGCCGCGCTTTTTCATGGTCAGCTGTCTGCCCGCGATGGAGTAGCCTCCGTCGCCCTGAAATGCATAGGTTGTTGTGTGGAGATATTCGTAATTGAGATCTTTGGTCGTGTACGACGTGCCCAGTGCTCCGACAAAGGCGTAATTTCCGTTTGCCGCAAAGATATATTCTCCGGTCCCGCCGCTTTCGGCCATTGACCATCCGCCGATGATCCGCTTCACGGCATCTTGTTCCAAACTTCTTGGGATCGGAGCGTTTCTCACCGCAAACGTGTTAAAGAACCGGCTCCAATATTCGTATTTTTTATAGCAATTCGCATGTTCCATCAGGCTGCTGTTGTGACGGACAGAGATGATCACCGATTGTGCCCCAGCCTTGATGACAAGGGCCGCGCCTTCCTCAAAACCGTCGTAGCGCGATCCGTCCGCCGCGGGCTTGCCCATGAGCGCTTCCATCATGAAATACTCAAGGCCTTGCGGCGTATATCCCTTTGACAGCGTGTACCCTGCCCATCCCGCTTTCTGAAATTGCCAGCCCGGATACATGGCTGCGAAAACGGCTCTGGCATCCTTCTCCAGATCACCGGAAGAACCCTGCGGAGCAAATATCAGGATCAGACAGCCTGACTCCGGGCTCTGAATACGCACGTGGTCTGCGTTATTCCGGATCTGCCATCCCGGCGGCGCCGTAAACTCGTAATCCCGCAGGCTGACCGCGCCGGCTCGCGTGGCGGCCCCCATTCCGCGGCCAGCAGATGCGACCGGCGCACGGGCATCCAGCTTTAGGCCGTCAAAGAATTTTGAGACCGCCGCAAGCTGATCATTCCCGATCATCTTCACCATAAAACTCATTGTTTTGCCAAATCCCGTTGCGGTAACGATCATCCCTGTATAGGTGACTCCTGACTGCGTGATATTCGCGGTGCCGGTCATCACCTGCCATCCGTCGTCCGATCTGGCGGCATCTGTAATCGGCTGCACAGATGAGCTTGCCGGTATGGTGACGATGTTGTGCCACGCCTTTTTGAGATCTTCGGCAACACTGCCCGAACTCGGGCCGCTCGGATACAAACTGATGTGACAAAGGCTCGTGAGGCCGCCGACGGTCTTTGATGTATGGAAACTAAGAATTCCGTTCGCCTCCTGGCGTTGCCAGCCATCGGGCGGAACGAACGTTGCGATGTCGAATGTCGCCGTTTGCGCGAACAGAAGCGGGGTGAACAAAAGGCTGTGAACCGCGAGTAGAAATATCTTTTTCATCTAAATTCCTTAGGCCGTGGTGACCGGCCTTGGCCTTAAATAATTTTGTTGCCATTCCTGGCCCTGATCGATCTGAACCACCACCCCGGACACAAATGATCACCGTCAGCGGTAGAATACGTCCATTTACAAAGTTAAGACAAGGATTTCCTCAGGATTTGCTGAACTTCCGGCCGATCGCGGCCAGCAACCGCGCAAAAAAAGAACGCACGCGCTTCACGCGATCGAAAGTTTTGTGATAAGGTTTCCTGATCATGCGTAAGGAACTTGTCTAAGAAACACCGCCCTTTCGTGTTCGCAACCGGCAGCCGCACTCGGCAGCCGGCGAACAGCCCTTGGTGCATCCCGCGCCAGTCTTTACTATTTTTGCTTGAGGTTTATAAATGTCTTTCGAGGGGCAAACTCCGTCCGTTTCGGCGGAGAACAATTCATTTTCGTCAGTGCTGCGCGAAGCCCTGGTCGGCACTTCGCGCGACTTTACACAGGGTTCGATCTTCGCGGCACTGATCATTCTAGCCATCCCGATGATCCTTGAGATGTCGATGGAATCGATGTTTGCCATCGTCGATACGTTCTTCGTGGCAAAACTCGGGGCCGAATCGGTCGCTGTGGTTGGTCTGACCGAATCGATACTCGCGCTTATCTATGCTGTCGGCGTCGGCCTCAGCATTGGCGCGACCGCAACGGTCGCACGCCGCGTTGGTGAAAAGGATATGGACGGTGCCGCGCGCACGGCAACGCACGCGGCCTATCTTGGCGTGATCGTATCCGTGTTGATGGGAGCCGCGGGCGTCATCTTTGCTCCCCGCATCCTTCATCTGCTTGGCGCGGAACCACACGTTATCGAGATGGGCGTACCGTTCATGCAGATCATGCTCGGCACAAACGGCGTCATCGTCTTTCTGTTCCTGCTAAACGGCATCTTCCGCGGTGCCGGCGATGCGGCGATCGCTCTCCGCGTGCTGATAATAGCCAACGGACTAAACATCCTGTTCTGCCCGATGTTCATCTTCGGCATTGGGCCGTTTCCGGAGTTAGGCGTAACAGGTGCGGCCGTTGCGACCGTATGCGGCCGCGGCACCGGCGTGATCTATGCCGCATGGACACTGTTCGGACGCTCGAACGGCAGGCTGCACGTGCATCGCGAACATTGGACGTTCGATCCAAAGCTCCTGGCCAGCCTGATTCGGATCTCCGGCACGGCGGTCCTTCAGTTTCTTGTCAGTACCGCAAGTTGGAGCGTGCTGGTCACGATCATGGCCGTTTTCGGAACGATGGCTCTCGCCGGTTATCAGATCGGGCTGCGGGTGATCATTTTCGTCCTGCTGCCGGCCGTCGGACTGGCGAATGCGGCCGCCACATTGGTCGGCCAGAACCTCGGTGCGGGAAAACCCGAACGGGCAGAGCGCTCCGTGTGGATCGCAAGCGGCCTGAACGCCGGCCTGCTCGGCCTGGCCGGATTATTTTTCGTGACCTTCTCAGGCCTGGTGATAAGCATTTTCACGGCCGATCCTGAGGTCGCGGCGATCGGCCGCGAATGTCTGCGCATTGTTGGTTACGGCTACGCATTTTACGGCCTGGCCATTGTAATGGAAAGCGCGTTCAATGGGGCCGGCGACACATGGACGCCGACGTACCTTAATCTGGTGCTCTTCTGGCTGCTCGAGATACCGCTTGCGTATATTCTTGCCGATCACTACGGCATGGGCCCGAATGGCATATTTTGGTCGATAACGCTCGCGTTTTCGCTGATGGCGGTCTGTGCCGCCCTGCTGTTCAAACGCGGTAGATGGAAGCTGAAGACAGTTTAATCAACCCGCGGCTTTATCCGCGAGGCTATCAGCTTGGCAAAAACGCCGATGAAGATCCATTGGAGATAAACGAGCGGCGGAACGATCGCAAAGCTGTGATACAGCGGCCCGGCCATGATCCTGGCCGCGGCAAAGGCCGGCAGATTCAGGATGGCCGCTAACTTGCCCGAAGGCGTTGAGAGTGGAATGGTGAACGCGGCCGCTATCAGAATAAGATTCGCGATCGCCAAAAGGTTGAAAAAAGGGCTCTTGAAGCTTTCGATCAGTATTTCTTTGATTCTCATCCGTCATTTCCTCTGCTATGTTGGTTACACACCATGACCAGGAAATTGTTCCCGCAATTTGAGCAGTCATATTTTCCCGACCCGCGGACCTATGCGTTTCCTGATTGGGCCCTCGTCGGTGATTACTACTATCAGGCGTCGGACATAGTGACTTTCGGGACGCCGCTGACCGCTGAGACCGCGGCGGAAGCCTACCGCAAAGGCATCTTTCCGTGGTATATGCGCGGCATACCGCTGCCCTGGTACTGTCCCGAGCAGCGGGCGGTCCTTGAATTCAAAGATCTGCACATACCGCGGAGCCTTGCAAAGGCCCGCCGGCAGCAGCCGTTCAAATTTACGATCGACCGCGATTTCGGATCGGTGATGAAAGCGTGTGCCGCCGCCAAACGCCCCGAACAGGGCGGCACTTGGATAACCGGCGATTTCCAACGCGTCTATACCGAGCTGCACAAAAAAGGAATGGCACACAGCGTCGAGGTTTGGGACGGCGGCACGCTCGTCGGCGGCCTCTACGGCGTCGATGCCGGCGGCGTATTCTGCGGCGAATCGATGTTCTATCGCGCCCCAAATGCCTCCAAACTCGCGCTATTGTATTTGATCGACCACCTTCGATCCCGCGGCTCCGACTGGCTCGACATCCAGGTAATGACCCCGCACATGGAAGCCTTGGGGGCAAAGGAGATTCGACGAGTGGATTTTCTGGACAGGCTCAGACTTGCACAAGATCAAAAACAAAAAGGTTTGATATATTGCTTTTGAATCGCAATTGCAATACTTTGGAATGTCGAAATTGTGTTTCATCTATGCAACAATCGTGATAGACTGTTCGAAGCCTGCGTTCCAGTTTGATGATTTATGTCAGATAACATTCCAGAACACTCAGCGGCAAAGGTGCGTTTGCTTGGCTCGTATTTGAAGCGATTTCTAAGTGTAATCGCCAATGATGGGTTCACGAGGCAGATTAAAATCTTTGATCTTTTCTGTGGCGGTGGAATTTACGGCAGCGACGGTGAAGGAAGCCCGATTGTAATCTTAAGAGAAGTTGAGGGGTTATATTTTTCACGAAAAGCAAGGTCGCAGGATTCTCCAAAAATCGATTGCCATTTCAGCGACCTTGACGCAACGAAAGTCGAAAACCTTAGAAACTCGGTTCAACTGAAAAACCTGCATGCTCCGGAGTTTGGGAATATTACATTTCAGTGCAGGGATTATAGGGAAGTTGTTTCGGAATTGACTAACGTCTTGAGGCCAGACAGGTTTGTAAAGAATTTCATTTTCATCGACCCATACGGATATAAGCACATCAAAGCAAACGATATAAAGAATCTGCTTGCAAAGGGTAATGTCGAAGTACTCCTCTTTCTTCCGACGCAGTTCATGTATCGATTCGACAGTAACGGAACGCCCGAAGCGCTGAAAGATTTTATTGAAGAAATTATTGACATCAAACATTGGCGCGAGAACGAAAATGTTTGGAATTTCGTTGAGCAGTTGAAAGATTCGTTTCGAAAGAATCTTGGGCCGTCTGTTTTTGTTGACACATTTACAATTCAGAAAGATCCTCAAACCGTTTTTTGCCTATTCTTTTTCAGCAACCACATTAAGGGCTTTGAGAAAATGTTGGAAGCGAAATGGGAGCTCGATAATGAACAAGGCATGGGCTGGCATTACAGTCGAAGTCAGTTGAGTAGCTTGTTTGAAAAACAGAGAGTACATCCGTTAGAGCTAAAATTGAGAGAATTCCTGCGCGGCAACCATAAGACAAACGGTGATATCTACAAATTCACGCTGGCTTCGGGGTTTCTACCAAAGCATGCAGGTGAGGTTTTCGAGAATTTGCAGGAAAACGGTGAGCTAGTTGTGACGAGTAAATCCGGCGGAAAAGTAAGACGAAAGGCGTTCTATTTAAACTACAAAACTTACCGGGATGATCACGACAAGGTTTCTTTCAAACTTGGATAATATGGCAAACAAATCACCAATTGAATGGACGGAATCGACTTGGAATCCGGTTACTGGTTGTAAGAAGATCAGCCCCGGATGCAAGAATTGTTATGCCGAGCGTTTGTCTAAAAGGTTGAAGGCGATGGGGCAGGCGAATTATCGAAACGGTTTCAAGCTAACGCTGCAGCCGCAAATGCTCGAACTTCCTTTGCGCTGGAAACGGCCGCAGACGATCTTTGTAAATTCGATGAGCGATCTTTTTCATACGGACGTTCCGCTCGACTATATTCAGCGCGTTTTCGATGTCATGCGCCGAGCCTCGTGGCATCGGTTTCAGGTGCTTACAAAAAGGGCGGATCGATTGGCGGAGGTAGATGCAAAGCTGGATTGGCCGGACAACGTTTGGATGGGCGTTTCAGTAGAGAGCCAAAAATATGTCCCGCGAATTGATGATCTGCGAAGCACAAACGCAAAGGTAAAGTTCCTTTCGCTGGAACCACTTCTTGGCCCGCTTTTGAAGTTGGATTTGAGCCAAATTGATTGGGCGATAGTAGGCGGCGAAAGCGGTTACGGAGCGAGACCGATCAAAGAAAACTGGGTCCTGGATATTCGTAAGCAATGTCAGGACTTCGGTGTGCCGTTCTTCTTCAAACAATGGGGCGGCTTCAATAAAAAGAAAACCGGACGCCTTTTGGAAGGCCGAACCTGGGACGAAATGCCGCGAGTCGCTTATGCCTGATTTTCTCATCTATGGTGCGAATGGATATACCGGTGAATTGATAACTCGATTCGCGGTCGAGCGTGGAATGCGGCCGGTGATAGCGGGGCGGAATGAGGCGGCGATCGGGAGGCTGGCCGAGAAGCACGGGCTGGAACATCGCGTGTTCTCGCTTGATGAAACGGAAAAGCTGGATGCGGCATTGAGCGAAGTTGATATGGTGCTTCACTGTGCCGGGCCGTTTTCGATCACATCGCGGGCGATGGTCGAGGCTTGCCTCAGGAACCAAAAGCATTACACCGACATAACCGGCGAGATCGCTGTTTTCGAGGCGTGTGCGGCGCTCGACGCTCGGGCCAAAGAAGCCGGGATAATGATAATGCCCGGTGTCGGGTTTGATGTAGTTCCGACGGATTGCCTTGCGGTACGTCTCAAAGATCGCCTGCCGTCGGCGACGCATCTTACGCTCGCGTGGTACGGTATCGGGCGAATGTCACACGGCACACGGGCCACGATGACGATGAACATCGGCAAAGGCGGTGCGGTCAGAAAAGACGGCAAGATCACATCGGTTCCGGCCGCGTGGAAGACACGCAAGATCGATTTCGGCAGCGGCGTGATAAAAACAGGCGTCACCATCCCGTGGGGCGATGTCTCGACCGCCTATTATTCGACCGGCATCCCGAATATCGAGGTCTATTCTGTCGTCCCGCCTCAGGCGGTAAGGATGATGAAACTCAGCCGCTACCTCGGCTGGCTGCTTGCGGCGGCACCGAGCCAAAAGATATTGCGATCAAAGATACCTCCGGGCGGGCCCAATGACGCCGAACGCGCCAAAGGAAAAACGCTGCTTTGGGGTGAGGCCCGCGATAATGAAGGCAACCGCGTCGAAGCCCGGCAGCAAGGCCCGGAAGGCTATACAACCACGGCCCTCGCCGCTCTGACGATCGCGGAAAAAATATTGTCAGGCAATTTCGTACCCGGCTTCCAAACACCGGCAAAAGCCTACGGCCCCGATCTAATACTGGAGATCGATCCAATACAGAAGCCCGCACGATAGTAGGGGCGTGATGGCTTCGCACATTTTCGTGCATTTCGTGTTCTTGTTTCGAGAATTTCGTGGCCCGGATTTTTTTCTTTACCACGAAATCCACGAAACAAGACACTAAGCCAACGAAAAAGCAAAACCAGATACCGAAGTGTCGGCCTACGCATTCCTAAAACCTTCTCGAATAGCCGGCCATGATCAGATAATCGGCGAACGCCGCCGCATCGAGCGCGTTATCTCGTATTTCCGGCACGCTTCTGATGCGGTTACGAACGACCGGCACGGGAACGTTCAGCGACCAGGTTTCCTTCTTTCGGGTATAGGTAAAGCCGGGCTCGATCGAAACGGCGTAACCCGGCCGCCGAAATCCGTCGCTTCTGCCGAAAACGTCGCTGCTCGGAACGCCTTCGATCCTTCCGCCTATATTAAACGCGAGTCCGCGAATCTTCCGGATCGGAAACGAAAACCCGGCACGCGCCAAGTACTGGTCCGAAACCGACATCACCGCTTCAGAAGGCCGCGGCCGTCCCGTGGGAACGCCGTTCGTGTTGCGCGGATTGAACATATACGTGCCGGAACCGAAAAGCGTGAAACGGTTGAACGATCTGAACGCCAGCGCATCAATAGTAAATCCGAATCCGCCATCGCCAAGTTGGATCGATTGATCGTTAAAGCGGCGCTGCGGGCCCGTTGGTGTATCGACAACGGTGCTGACATTTTTCTTTCCGGTCGGTATCTTTATGCCGAACCCGATAGATATATTGGAGCGCTTCTCGGCCGGCGGCCGCACTAGCCAGACGCGGCCGGAAACCGAAACGTCACCAAACCCCACGCTCTTATTTACCTGGTCCGGTGCGTTTGGTATGCCGGCCAGGCGGTCAACGTTCCCCGGACGCGTGCGCGTGGCGATCATGAACGGCACGCTTGCGGAAACGCTGAACCGCCGCGTCACGCCGTAGGATACACCGACATCAAAAAGATTGATCCGATTGATACTGATCACGCCAAGCCGCCGCCTTTCTTCCTGCTCATCGGTCCCGATGAACGCACGGTCAGACTTCTGCCGCCTGTATCCAAACGAGATCTGCCAGCGGCCGGGCGCAAGATAGCCGTCGTCGCCCTCGGGCGATGTACCGCCGCCTGTACCTGAGCATAGCGCGCCGGACACGGGCGCGCTTTGTCGTGCCAGGATTCAGCCTTGTGCCCAGCCGTGCTTGTCGTCAAGAACAAGCAGGGCCGGAACAAGCAGCAAGAATCTCAGCCGGCGTATAAAAATAGACGAGAAACAGATGTTATTGATATTTCACCTCCAGCATGATCGAGCCGTTCAATCAAATGCCTTCAACGAACTTACGACCGCGTTAGGCCTCCGCCTTGAATTGTTCCCATTGCCGTTTGAGCTTTGACATCAACCTGACAAAGCCGGGATGAGCTTTCAGGCTTTGCAGATTTGGATCGAGCTCAAAATACGGATAGTTCGGAAACCCGCTATCCGCCGAATTTTCTAACCACTGAACCGCCTCATCCGGCCTGCCCATTGCGGCATAGGCCGATGCGATGTTATACGCGGTGTGATGAAAATGGCCATATCCGCGGCCGATCTCATTGGCACGCCGGATCATCGCCTCGGCCTCATCATTTCTGCCTGCTTTTGCCAGAAGCAAAGCCTTGACGCCGGCAAAACCGCCGCCTTCGTCCTGCGGGAACCTTCGCAAATAATCGTCCGCGATCATGTCGGCCTCACTCGCCCGGCCGAGTTGGATTAGCGTTTCCGCAAGGCTTCTATCCATCAGCAGCGGCGTCTCATCCCGCGGGATCGTTTTGAACGCCGCAAGCGCGTCTTCAAACCTGCCCGCATATTGCATGTAAACACCTACGCGAAAACGGGCCAGCGTATTGTTGGGGTTTATCTCAAGCGCCTTTTGAACGCTTTGGCGTGCCTCGTCCATCAGCCCGATGTGCGAATAGACCAGCGATAACTGATGGTACGGTTCGTCCCAGTTTGGCTCGAGCTGCGCCGAGCGCTTGTAAGACCTTATGACCTGCGCATGCGGAAAGCCTTCGGTATTCGACCAAAGGATCAGCCCGCGTGCAAAATGCGCCTCCGCGAGGTCCGGGTTTAGTGCCAGTGCCTTTTCAATGGCGACCTCTGCGTTCTCGTGAAACCGTTTTCTGTCGGCCTCGCCGCTGTATTTAAAGGACAGCGTGTTATAGCCGCGGGCCAGTTGAGCATATGCCTCAGCAAGATCAGGGTCTAGCCTTACCGCCTCTTCCAGCAGGCTGATCGCCGCCTCAGTGTCCTCGCGATTTTCGCTGGAAACCTTTACCTTGCCGCGAACATAAAGATCATACGCCGGCGAACGGGCACGATTCACTGCGGCCGTCTCGGCTGAGCGTTCGGCATTGGATGTATCGGCAGGATTTGCCGCCCGCATCCAATTGTCGGCTGCATACCAGCCTCCAAGTGCAACGGACCCGGCCAGTATTCCGGCGGCGCCAACATAAAAGTACGCGGGCCTGCGCCTGCCCGGCAAACGTTCACTCGCCGCTTCGGCTTTAGGTTCCGCGGTTTGCGACTTAACTAGCTCTTCATCGGCGGCCGGCGGCTCGGCGCCGGGTACTAGCCGCTCGGTCAACTTCTGCCAGTCCGCCAGACTGACGACCGCGTGCTGCCCTGATTCGGTCAGCGGAGGCTTTGCCGACGATGGGATCATGCCGTTCGCGGGTGCGACCGATCTTACCTCGGCGACGAATCTATAGCCGTGCTTTCTGACAGTCTCTATATATTTCTCGCCGGCCGACCTTTCACCGAGAGCATTTCTGATCGCGTGGACCGCTTTGTCGAGATTATTCTCTTCAACAAAAGAATCAGGCCAGACCGCGTCAAGCAACGCCTGTTTGCTCATCAGCCGGCCGCTGTTTTGGACGAGAACGCAAAGCGTTTGAAATGCCTTTTCTGGCAGTTGGATACTTTCGCGGCTGTCCGCGTGTTCAAGAGTATGCTCCCGCACATCAAGCCGGAACCCCGCGAATTCATATAACTCGTTTCTTTCTTTAGACATACAGTCGAAAAAGAAAACGGAAGAGAAACGGAAGAATAAATTCAACAGTTCTGAAAGACCGAAGTGAGCGGTTTCGCATAGCATCACCCTCGACGTTAACAAAACCTGCCGCTTGCCCTTTTGAACGTGTCGTTCAGTCTAGCGCCAAGCGGTCCGCGAAACAACCATTTTGTTCGCCCGGTAGAGGTTTGCGAATAGGGTCTTGACAACACTGACGGAAAAGGATCCGCGGTCAAATACGGCGAACGACAGCGTTCCCGGCCCGGGTGAACCAAAGCCCGGGGGAGCACCTGAAAACATTGCATCTAGCCAAGAATCCACATTGGAGAAAAACATTATGTTTCGTTCATGCAAGCTTGAGATCGCGCAACTGGTCGATCCAGACAAACCGCAGCAGCAGAAATGGCTGCACGTCACACTTCAGAATGCCGGCCGTATCGACCTGGACGCACGGCGAAACAGCTACCCGATCGAGCCCCTCGTAAAACAGTGTATCCGGGCCTATGGCTTGGCCAATATTGTAGACAGAGGGATCTTTTGGGGAACGTGGCTCCTTGGGATCAATAGCCTCACGGGTAAGGAAGATGACTCTTACACCATCGGTACTGGTACCCCCCAAAACCAAAAGTTCTGGATGTTCCTTTCTGCACACAGACAATTGTGGTTTATGCAGTATTCGCAGATGACCGGAGGAGGGGCGATGTCAATGGGAAAGGATCCAATTGACTTTGCTGGATCAATGACTCTCCGCAACGCTTGGATATCGGCCAAAGGCGTCTATCCCTCCGGACCATTGCCGGCCTATTTCGGCCCGTCTGAGGAACCTCACGGCACGGGTACGCTTCACTCCGGTGTATTCAATACATTTTTTAGCACAA
This sequence comes from Acidobacteriota bacterium, assembly GCA_020846885.1. GTDB lineage: Bacteria > Acidobacteriota > Blastocatellia > Pyrinomonadales > Pyrinomonadaceae > OLB17. The sequence goes on from JADLDC010000130.1 coordinate 13,271, forward strand.
ATTACCACTTGTGGTGGAGCCTGATCACGTAAAAAACTTAGGTTCAAAGACCGGGCCTGAGAGCCTGCAGTTTGGGAGGGGCTTTGGGATGAAAACAATTATACGACTTCTTCTGGTGATGGTCATTTTCGATGCGGCGTGCATAAGAAAAACTGACATTATGATCGAACCGATAGCATTCGAAAACGTTTGCCGCAACGAAAGCGATGGCAAGATTGCAGCCGTCAAAGGTTACCTCTGGCTTCCCCCAAAAGTCTCCTGTCGCGGAGGTAGGTGCGAACTCGAGCTCAAGTCATCCCGCTATGGCGGCGACAAGATCCGGATCCAGGTCCAGGTCGGAGATCAACCGGGTCAAATGGAACGCCTGCACGGCGATTATTCCTACGCCGATCTCAAACTGCATACAACGACCGCCATAGTCGGAAATGAGGCCCAAGTCGAACTGACGGGCAAAATATGGTTTTCGGATCTTCTGGGCGCGCATCAATGCTGGATAGAAGTTGATTCCGCCGCAAACGTCATGGCCGTCAGCACGCCGCAGTTAAAGGAAGATCCGCAAGCTTCGTCGATCAAGACGGCCGACCGGATCGCAAACCATCCCGTCGGCCAAAAATGAGGAGTACTGAAAATGGGACTTTCAAAAGAGGAAGGCAACAG
>JADLDC010000131.1 GCA_020846885.1 Acidobacteriota bacterium
GCGACGCACCGCGAACTCTCGCCGGCAAAACGCGCCGCGATCGGAATAACGGAAGGCCTGATACGCGTTTCTGTCGGTATCGAGGACGTGAACGATATTGTTGCGGATATTGAGCAGGCGTTGAGAGTTGGGGAAGAGTTTAGCCGCGGATTTTCGCAGATAACGCTGATCGAAGAGACAAAGGCGGCAACGGCCGGAGCATAGTGAGCTGATCTGCGTCATCCGCGTGGATCCGCGGCAAAAAACCGATGATCATCTTGAACGAACAAGCAATTGCAGCTATTACTGCCCACGCCGAGCGCGATTATCCGCATGAATGCGGCGGTATGCTGATCGGACAGTTTTCTGATGAAAGGAAAACTGTGATCGAGACCTTTCCGCTCGAGAATGCCCGTGAAGAAGATGCGCGGCACGATCGTATTCTGATCTTGCCCAAGGATGTTCTCCGTGCAGAGCGATATGCGCGGGAAAAGAAGCTCGACGTTGTTGGATATTACCATTCGCATCCGGACGATAAGGCAGTGCCGTCGCAATATGACCTCGATCATGCGCTGCCGGTCTGGTCGTACGTCATCGCGTCGGTTATCGAGGGAAAAGTTGTTGATATCAGGTCATGGGAAATGGAGAATGACCGATCGAAATTTAATGAGGAGCAATTGGAACGCCGGCGTCCCGCCGGCGAGAGGGTCTGATCTTTTCTAGTGTATTAGTTACACGCCAGCGGGACGCTGGCGTTCCGTAAACATTATGGCTGTTACTATCATAATTCCTACGCCGCTCAGGCAGTTTGCCGGGGGCAGTTCTGAGATCGAGGTACAGGCCTCGACCGCCGGTGATGCATTGCTTGAGCTGACGACAGAGCATGCCGAGCTTCGCAAGCATCTGTTCAATGAACAGGACAAGCTGCGCAATTTTATCAATGTCTATGTCGGCGACGAGGACATTCGTCATTTGGACGGGCCGAACACGCAGGTGAAAGATGGCGAGACGATCATGATCGTGCCGTCCATCGCCGGCGGCAGTACTGTCGGAACGCGGACTTCAGTCCGCACGGACTTGCGAACTGAAGTTCGCGTTCCGGCCCTTTCGAACGATGAGATCGCCAGATATTCGAGGCATCTGATCCTGCCGGAGGTTGGGCTTGAGGGGCAAAAAAAACTCAAGGCCGCTCGTGTGTTGACCATCGGTACGGGCGGATTAGGGTCGCCGCTTGGGCTCTATTTGGCGGCGGCGGGTGTTGGAACTATCGGCATCGTCGATTTCGACGTCGTCGATGAATCGAACCTTCAGCGGCAAATAATTCACGGCACGAAAGACGTTGGGCGGTTAAAGAACGATTCGGCGAAAGAGCGGTTGTTGGATATAAATCCAAACACGAACGTTGAGTCGTTCAACACGCGGTTGACCAGCGAGAATGCTCTCGAGCTGTTCCGCGAATTCGACGTGATCGTGGACGGGACCGACAATTTTCCGACGCGCTATTTGGTAAACGACGCCAGTGTTCTGGCCGGCAAGCCAAATGTTTACGGTTCGATCTTCAGGTTTGAGGGCCAAGCGAGCGTTTTCTGGGCGGAAAAAGGTGCGTGTTACCGATGCCTCTATCCCGAACCGCCGCCGCCGGGCCTTGTGCCGTCGTGTGCCGAAGGCGGTGTTCTCGGCGTTCTTCCTGGCATCGTAGGCACTATTCAGGCAAATGAAGTGATAAAGGTCATTCTCGGCGCCGAAGGGATCTTGCTCAACCGGCTGCTGCTGTTTGACGCCTGGAAGATGACGTTTCGTCAATTGAAACTGCGAAAAGATCCGAACTGCCCGTTGTGCGGCGATAACCCGACGATAAAGGAGCTGATAGACTACGAAGAATTCTGCGGCCTCAGGACACCGGTCGAAGAAAAGCCGGCGTTCGAAGAAATTACCGCGACCGAGTTGAAAGCATTATTTGACCGTGAGGAAGATTTTCAGCTGATAGACGTCCGCGAGCCGCACGAGTTTGAGATCGCACGCATACCAGGCGCAAAGTTGATCCCGCTCGGTGAGATAGTTAACCGGATCTGCGAGATCGAAAAAGGCAAAACGGCCGTTATCCAATGCAAAGGCGGCGTCCGAAGCGCCAAGGCTATCGGCTATTTGAAAGATGCCGGATTTGAGGGAAGGCTGATCAATCTGAAAGGCGGCATCGGCGCATGGTCGGATAATGTTGATCGGTCGGTACCCAAATATTGACCGAAGCGGCATCAGGGCCTTGGCCTGTACTTACGGGAAACAAGAAATTTCCCGCAAAGCCGCAAAGAACGCAGAGAAGAAAACTCCTTACGCGATTACGTGAAGGTTGTTTTCTGAGGCTCCTGGAATCGTTGCGGGCGAGATCTTTCGATCAAATGTAACCAGCCTGCCGCCTTTCGATGCGGCAAGGCCGAGCAGATAGATATCAGTCAATTGCTTCGACCCGAGAATCGCTTTCGGGTCAAATCGATTCGGGTCCAGAAGTGAAATGTCGTCGGGCCAGAACTCGTGATCGGTATCACGAGCAAACTCGTTGAGCCATTTGACCACATCCGCGGCCAAGTATCGGTCGGGTGCCGCATAACCACGCTGAGACATTATGCGTACGACACCATTCTCAGTCAAAGGACAGCTAGCCCAACCGTCCTTCTTTGCTGTGCCCCACCACTCGTGGGCCTGCACATGAAATACATGGTCAAAATCGATCAGAGCAAGAATGACGTTTATATCCAGCAGTGCCCGCACTTGATCAGATACCTTCTTCTTCTCTGATCCGGTCGATCAGTTCGTTCGTGA
>JADLDC010000132.1 GCA_020846885.1 Acidobacteriota bacterium
ACAATGATGGCTCGGGGGCAACCGGCAAGCTTGGCCTTAGCCTGCAGCCGATTACGGCCGACGCCGCCCGCCAGCTCAATCTGCCAGCGGGCACCGAAGGCCTCGTCGTGACCGAAGTTGACCCATCCGGAGCGGCCGCGGAAGCCGGTATTAACCGCGGTGATGTGATAATGGAGATCAACCGCAAACCGGTGAAGAGTGTGGACGACGTCCAGTCAGCGCTCAACACCGCGGGCGACAAACCGATCCTCCTTCTGGTATCACGCGGCGGAAATGTCGTGTTCCTGACCGTCAATCCTAAATAGCGTGAGATCGAAGTAAAGCAAGAGGGTGTCTGAAAAGACTAAAAGTCAGAGACAGCAACGTATTTTTGAACGCGGATCAAGCGGAATTGATCGGATTTTACGGATCGATCCGTTTTGATCCGCCTGATCCGCGTTCAAATTGCTTCTACTCTGGAGTTGGTCAAGTTTTTCAGACATCCTCTTTTTTTGGCTTTCTTTGTCCGACTTGATTCGAGAGCACCGAGGCTGCCCCTTGAGGCGATAGTGTCTCGAACTGACGGCTCGCAAATCCCGCTGCGGCTCACCGTCTTTCTTTCATTGAGCGTTGATCTAATCGTTCATAATGAGGAGAGGGACATGAACATCTGCATCGCACTGACAGGAACTTCCGAACGTTATGATGACGGAATATTGACTGACTATTCGGCAATGATCCGTATGTGGAGCGCGTTCGATCGTTCGATTGACAGTTTCAATCGCCAATGCGGTTTACGGCCGCGTCAAGTAAGAGCGAACCAAAATGATAGCGGGCCCGCATCCCGCAAGCGTGAACGTTGAAGTAGCTCACGGCCTTCCACGACCGTTTTGACGAACGATGAATTTGCCTGTCGCAGACAACAAATCGCCCGATCTGGTACCAGAAATACCGGAGAGTGTGCCGGAAAGTATGGCCGGCGATATCGAATTGCGGCGAGCTGCGGTTGACGACGCAAAGCCGCTTGCCGCAAACTGGATCGCGAACGGCGCAAGGATGCTGGCCCTTGCCCGCCGCGTTCTCGATGCCGGCCGGGAACCCGGGTACCTTGAAAAGATCGCCCTCGCGGCGGCACGCACGCATTTCCATACCGATCGCAGACGCTCAGGCGTTTCGGAATCCGACGCGATCATTATGATCGAACGGAATTTTCAGTCGATCAGCCGCGCGCTGTCAATGAGCGATTCCATCTTCGCCTACGTTGACGGCGAGACCGCGGCAAAAAATACGCGCGGATATTTTGGTTCCGAATTCATAGTTCCCGCATACGCCTACGCGGTAAGTTCGATCGCGTTTACCGCTGATTTTCCCGGCCTCGGCCCAAAATGCAGGGCCGCCGTCATCATTCATCAGCTCGCGCATTTCATCGACGCACGCATCCGGGACACCGCCGGCGCCAAGGGAGCGGCTTACGACTCACTCGACCATGCGTCCGCGTTATTTAATGTCCACTGCTACCCCAATTTCGCGATCAACGTCTCGCCGCCGTTTCCGGACGACCGCTTCGGGATGATGCGGCCCGAAGATTAGTTGAAAGCAATGCAGAAGCCCGCGCGTTCTTCTTCGAACCCCGACAGAATCGGCAGAAGTCCTCTAGAATCGCCGTTCACACTTACAATTCAGCATATTTCGCGGGCTTCGTTCTTTTTTCGTGCTGTTCGTGGGCGGCGAAGCCGGGGCCTCGCCACGAAATTCACGAATTGAAGAGCGACAACCACGAACACGAAGCCGTTCGCTTTACCCTGCCCCTGTCACGCGCGAAATGTAGGTTCGGATCAGGCTAAAACTCAACGTGCCCTAGACTATCGCACCGACAAGATCGTATTCGTGAGCTTCGGTGATGCGGACGTTATAGATGGCGCCGATCTTTGGGTCAAGATCTTCGGGGATATCGTTGATCAGGATGTAGCCGTCTATCTCCTGGGCCTGGCCTTCGAGGCGGCCCTGGAACAGAAGGTCGGATTCCCGCGACAGGCCTTCGAACAGTACTTTGTACGTATTGCCGATCTTTGCCTTGTTCAGGCTTTTGCTGATCTTTGCCTGTTCCTTCATCAACCGGCTGCGGCGTTGCTTTGCCGTCTTCGCATCGACCTTGTCCGGCAGCAAAAAGGCGGGCGTGCCCTCTTCGTCGGAATAGGTGAACACACCGACGTTATCAAAACGGCAATTGCGAACGAACGCCATCAGCTCTTCAAAATCTTCATCCGTCTCGCCGGGAAAGCCGGTGATAAACGTTGTGCGGATAGTGATGCCGGGGATCTTTTCCCGCACGCGTTTTATAAGCTTTTCCAAAGATTCGCGCGTGCCGCCGCGTTTCATTAATTTCAAAACGTTTCGCGAGGCATGCTGCAGCGGCATATCAAGATATTTGACGGCCTTTGGTGTTTCGGCGATCGCGGCAAGGAACGCGTCCGAAATGTGCGTCGGATAGGCGTACATCACGCGGACCCATTCAAGTTCCTCGATCTCGCCAAGTGCGCAGATCAAAGCCGCCAGCGCATCGACCTCGCCAAGGTCTTCACCGTACCGCGATGAATCCTGTGCGATCAGAACTACTTCCCTCACGCCCTGCTTCGCCAAACTTCTCGCTTCTTCAATTATCGATCCAAACCGCCGCGAGCGAAACGATCCGCGCATTGACGGGATCGAACAAAATGCACACGGGCGGTCGCAGCCTTCGGCGATCTTTATGAATGCAGTGTGCGAATCGGTCGCCCTGTGCCGCGGCGTGTCAAAATCATAGAGATAGGTCGCCGTCTTGTTCCCGATCGGCAGCAGCGGCAGCTCTCGAAACTTGTTTGTCTCATCCGCCGCTTCGAGTATCCGCGTTACTTCATTCGTCCCAATAAATGCGTCCACTTCGGGCAACTCTTTCATCAGATCGTCGCGATAGCGCTCGACCAAACAACCGGCAACCACAACGCGCTTCGCCTTTCCCTCGGCCTTAAGACCGGTCGCCTCAAGTATCGCGTCGATAGATTCCTGCTTTGCCGATTCGATAAACCCGCACGTGTTCACAACAACGGTGTCCGCATCATCGGCGCTATTTGTAATTTCCCACCCAGCCTGCTCAAGCGTGCCCATCATCACTTCCGAATCAACAAGATTCTTAGGACACCCAAGACTGACAAATCCAACTTTTTTCATTTTTCTTTCAGGAGGGACTGTAAACCCGCAATAGCCTGCCTCGAATATCGCCATAACCGCCGCAAGCCGCATCGATGCCTTCAGCCTGGCCGACAAAATCGCCGTCGAACGTGCAAATAACGATGCCGGCATGTTCCGGCCGTCGATCGTGAAGTCGCCTGAAATCGATCCGATTGATAGTTAGAACGGCGCGGTCAAGTTCCAAAGCTCGATCCAATACCTTCGCGTCCTCGAACGCCTTATTCGCCCGTCCATCTTCATAAACCGTCACGACGTCGTGCCCGAGTTCCCTAAGACGCAGCACAGACGCAAGCGGAAAGTTCTCGTCCGCATAAAACCTCATCAATTTTTCCGCTCGTTGTTTTCGATCGCAGTTCGGACCTCGTCCTCATTCATCCGAACGTAATCCCATGCGTTCACCAGATCTTCGGCGGTAAGGCCCGGATAATTCTGCAGGAGCTCAGCCTCGGTAACTCCCTGCGACCGCGCCTGTTCCAGCAGCCAGACCGGGATCCTGGTTCCGCGAATACAAGCGACGCCGCCCATTACCTTCGAGTTTTTCTCCACGGACGAGGGCTCATCGGCGAAACTCCTCGAAAGCCTCTTGAGAAGCTGGCGTTTGGCCGTCTTCGAAAGCCCCGCGATTGCAAATTCTGTTTCTCTAATACTGTCGACGGCATTCATATCAATTCACCTGAAATAAATAATTGGAATACCCAAGTTCAAGATTCTCTATGGAGCATCGTCATCGCCACGGACCGACTACCGAAAATGGTCATTCCCGACCTGTGTTATCAAGCTCTCCACCTTTCTTTTCAATTCTCTTGTTAGCGAGGATCAGAAGAAACATGAGCGGAAATGCGATCATATTCACGGTCTTCCATTGCTTATAAGCTCTAAAGTCCTCCGGCGTACGAGACTGGCCCTGTTTACCGCAGTACAGAGCTTCACCACAAGGCTGAATCGGGCTGTCTGGAAATCTTACGATCCCATAGAAAAAGAAGGCGACGGTAAACGCGAAAACAAACTTCGACAAAAATGAAATCACCGTCCTCATGCTTTGCATCTACCCTTCCTTGGTTTCGAGCCTTGTCAACCAGTCTTCAATTTCGTCCACTTCGACCGAGAACAAAGGCTTTTCACCAAACCTCACGCGATTGTATCTCTCTGTTACTTTCAATGCCTCGGGCATTCCAACGGCGTAAGCAAATTCCATCGGCGTCTGGTGCGGTTCGCGGACAAATCCTTTTTCCGCAAGTATTGTCAGCATCCGCTCATAGAATTCAACTATCGACGCGTTCCGATCTCCAAAGAGGCGGCCCCAAAGTTTTCGCCAAACCTTTGATTTTACTATCCGGCGGCACAACCAGACAAGCACAAGGACGCCCGACAGGCCCGCAATCAGATACAAGGCACCGCTGCCGGCGGCGGCGAGGCTTGTCTCTATGCCCTTGTCGCCGCGAACTTCGCTCCACCATTCGGAAAGCTGCTTCGTTAAACCATCCAGCCAGCTGGATGTTTTCGACTGATAATCGGCAACGCCGCGCCGGACCGATGTGAACAATGAGCGCTGCTCCTGATTATCGTAGGCAACAAAATATTGTATCCAGAATGTTTCAAGAGCTTCGAGATATTTGTTGAATTTCGCGGTCAGGCCGACGGTTGTTCCGCCGGTTGGCTGGCCCGCAAATGGTGTCGGATCGAAAGTTACCCACGCGTTCTCTCCGGGAAAATAAACCTCAACCCACGAATGCGCGTTTTTTTGCCGAA
>JADLDC010000133.1 GCA_020846885.1 Acidobacteriota bacterium
AGATCAACCCTGAGAGTTCGGCCCGGCGGACGGCTTCGAGGCGGGAGTGGGCGTTTAGTTTTTTGAGGATATGTTGGATGTGGTTATCGACCGTGTTGCGGCTGATATGAAGGCTGCCGGCGATCGAACGACTTGTCTGGCCCGTTCCGAGCAATTTCAGGATCTCTTTCTCCCTCAGGGTCAATTCGGTTTCGCTCACCGCTGAGTTGGTCGTATGGATAAGGGCCGCTGCCTCTTCTTTGGGAAGCTTTACCTCGGTCACCAAAAAATCCCTGACCGTCAGTTCCAACCGTTTGCGAACGTCGATCGCACGAAGGATGTGGACGGTGAAAGGTTCTTTCGAGTTGTTCTCGGAAGCGATCAGCACGGACATATTGCACCACTGCTTCCCATCTTGTGTTTCCACCCGCAGGTCAAAATGGTGAACCGGGTGACGCTTGTTCGCGGCCTGCTTTATCGAACAATCTTCCGAGCAGACCTTTCCGCATTCGTCCATTCCCTTAACTACATGATGACAACCCTGCCCGATCGCACTTTCAGCATTTATCCCGAATAGTGATGCTGCTGAATCGTTCCATGCGACGATGCATCCCGCACTGTTGGTCGCAAAGGCAGCGTCCGCCGTACCTTCCACAAGCTCACAGATACTTCTTAGCCGCATCACCTACCTCCACTATAAAAATGATACCAACATACCATTGTAAGCAAATTCCCTTCTGGCCAAAATACTAATCAGGACAAACATATACTCTTTTCCGATTTTCCGTAAATGATCCTGTCGAAGACCACTGGTTATGGCGTTAAGGCCCTGGCCTATCTGGCCGGTAAAGATGACTCGATGGTTTGCGGACTTCAGGAGATCGCCGATACACAGGGTATCCCTCCCATCTATTTGAGAAAGATCTTAGGAGAACTTCGCCGACACCGATTATTGCGGTCAATAAAAGGTGTCCATGGCGGCTACGCTCTCGCACGCAGTCCTGAAAGCATCACGGTCTGGGAAGTGAATCAGATACTTGCCCCGGACCCATACTTTGACGGGTGCATCCTGGGCTTTGGCCCGTGCAGGCCAAGCAACATCTGCTGCTCGCACGAAACGTGGCAGCAGATCCGGCGCGAATACCTTGAGCTTATGGAATCCACGACGATAGCCGAAATAGCTGAGTCGCTCAAAGAACGGAAACGCCTGGAAGGAACGAACGATATCGAGATCTACGGTAACGCGTGAGGATCAAATGTGATGAAGATCATAGACGAACAGAATGACCGGAACTCGAGCAACGAATTTGTCAGGCAGCCTGTGCTTGGTGTGCTATGCCTGGCGATCGTGATCTTATGTTTTTCGAGTGCGGCAATGGGGCAAGCGGACGGCCAGAAATTGTTTGAGAGCCGTTGTTACAGCTGTCACAACATTGGCGGCGGCGACAAACAAGGACCCGACCTGAAAGGCGTGACCGACCGGCGAACGACAGAATGGATCGCCGAGTTTACCAGATCGCCGGCCGCCATGAGAAGCAAGGACCCGGTTGCGGCCGAACTCTTCAAAAAGTTCGCACCGACGATCATGCCGGACCAATCTCTGACGCCGGACGAGTTAACGGCGATCATCGATCTGATAAAGAATCTTTCCGCAAAGAACGAAATGTTCGTTCCCGCCGGAGCAAAGCTCGCTCGGGCCATCGTTCCGGGAGACATCGAGGCCGGCGAGAAGCTGTTTACCGGTCAGACAAAGCTTGCGGCCGGGGCGGCGTCCTGCAACTCATGCCATGGCGTTAGCGGCACCGGTGTGCTCGGCGGAGGAACGCTGGGGCCCGACCTGACGGCGGCAAATATCAAATATCGTGATCCGGAGCTTATCTCGATCCTCCAAAATCCGAATTTTCCGACAATGAATACAATTTTCACCAACCATAAGCTCACGGACGAAGAGGTCGTGCAGCTGTTCGCATTTTTGCAGAACGCCAAGCTGACACATCCGAATGCCGCCGTTGTGCCAACGCAAGCGGCAGCGACGACTCAGCCGGGCTTTCTGATCCTTGGGTTTGGCACTGCAACTCTCGCACTTATCGTTATGAATCTGTTTTGGCGAAGGCGAAGTCACGGCGTTCGTCGAGACATGGTTCGGAGGGCAAAAATATGAACTGGATCAAAGACCTGATCAGTCCCAAAACGCGGTCATGGGAGGAATTCTATCGCAACCGCTGGCAGCACGATAAGGTCGTTCGCAGCACGCACGGAGTCAACTGCACAGGCGGCTGTAGTTGGAATATTTATGTCAAGCAGGGCATCGTTACCTGGGAGATGCAGGCCCTTGACTATCCTCTTCTCGAAGACGGCCTGCCGCCGTATGAACCCCGCGGCTGCCAACGCGGTATTTCTTATTCGTGGTATTTATACAGCCCGATCCGCGTTAAATATCCCTATTTCCGCGGAGCGCTCCAAGACCTCTGGCGCGAGGCGCGAAAAAGCTACTCTGACCCGGTCGAAGCGTGGGAATCGATCGTAAGTGATCCTGAATCGCGCTCCCGTTATCAGCGTGCCCGCGGAAAGGGCGGATTTCGGCGTTCGAGCTGGGACGAGGTAAATGAGATCATCGCAGCGTCGCTGATCTATACCATCAAGAAACACGGATCCGACCGCATCTTCGGTTTTTCGCCGATCCCGGCCATGTCCTTCCTGTCCTACGCGGCCGGTTCACGTTTTCTACAGCTTTTGGGCGGCGCAAACCTCAGCTTTTACGATTGGTATTCAGATCTCCCGCCGGCGTCGCCGGAGATCTTCGGCGAACAAACGGACGTTTGTGAGAGCGCCGATTGGTACAACTCAAAATTCCTCGCGGTCATGGGTTCAAACCTCAATATGACCCGTACGCCCGATTGCCATTTTGCGGCCGAGTCGCGTCACAACGGCACAAAAATGGTGGTCCTGGCACCGGATTTCAGCCAGGTGTCAAAGTATGCGGATCAATGGATCCCTGTCCACGCCGGCCAGGACGGTGCTTTCTGGCAGGGTGTGAATCACGTCATTCTCAAAGAATTTCACCATGAAAAGCGATCGCGGTATCTCCTTGACTACTGCAAACAATATACGGATTCGCCGTTTTTGATCGAGCTCGTCAAGACAGAGAACGGCTATGAGGCCGGACGATTGGTCCGCGCCAATACGCTTTCGCGGTACAAGGCCGAAGAGAACGGCGAATGGAAATTTCTCATCTGGGACGAGATATCGAACGAACCGCGCATGCCGGGCGGGACGGTCGGCCATCGTTGGGAACAGGCCGGCGGCAACTGGAATCTTGAGTTCACGGATCCGGCCAGCGGTGAGGAGATCCTTCCCCGTCTTTCATTGATAGATGGGGCGGACGGCTCGACAAATGTGATCTTTCGCGAGTTCGGCACCGATTCTGCCTTCACGCGCGGAGTTCCGTCCAGGACGATCGAGACCGAGGACGGCAGCGTCGTTGTGACAACTATCTATGACCTCCTAATGGCTCAGTTCGGCGTTGACCGCGGCCTCGGGGGCGACTATCCGCAAAGCTACGACGACGAGGATCATTCGTACACGCCCGCCTGGCAGGAGAAATTCTCCGGTGTCGGCCGAAAGACCGTTATCAAATTTGCTCGCGAATGGGCCGTGACCGCCGAAAAGACGGAAGGCAAATGCATGGTCATTATCGGCGCGGGAATAAACCACTGGTATCACAATAACCTCATGTACCGGTCCGCTATCACCGCTTTGATGTTAACGGGCTGTGTCGGAAAGAACGGCGGCGGCTTGAATCATTACGTTGGCCAGGAGAAACTCGCGCCGGTGGCGCCGTGGTCAACACTCGCTTTTGCGAAAGACTGGGTTCCCGCATCCCGGCTGCAGAACGCCCCCTCGTGGCATTACATAATGAGCGAGCAGTGGCGATACGAGCGGGAATTCAAGGAATATCATACGGTCCCTGACAACACTGCGGTCAGCCGCGAAACAGGCGAGATCGCTCATATTCACGCCGCTGATGTCCAGGTAAAAGCGGTTCGAAACGGCTGGCTTCCCTTCTATCCGCAATTTGAAAAACCTAACCCGGAATTGATCGAAGATGCGTTCGTCGACGGTGCCCAGGGCGAGGCTGAAACCGTTGATTACGTTGTCAATGAGCTAAAAGACAAGAACCTTCGCTTCTCGGTCGAGGACCCGGCGGCGCCTGAGAACTTTCCGCGGGTTTGGTTCATCTGGCGCGGCAACGCACTGATGTCGAGCGCAAAGGGCCACGAGTATTTTCTGAAGTATTACCTGGGCACACACAACAACAAGATCGCCGAGCCGTGCGCCGAAGGCTCTGTAAAAGACATCAATTACGGGACCGAACCGCCGCCCGGGAAGATGGACCTGGTGGTCGATCTGAATTTTCGGATGGATACTTCCGCTCTCTATTCCGATATCGTACTGCCCGCCGCGACCTGGTATGAGAAGGCCGATCTGAACTCGACCGATCTTCATTCATTCATCCATCCGCTGTCCGAGGCTGTCCCGCCGGCATGGGAGTCGCGCAGCGATTGGGAGATCTTTCGCGGCCTGGCAAAGAAGGTCAGTGAGATGGCCGAAAAGCATTTGCCGACGCCGGTCAAGGACCTCGTTGCGGTACCGCTGTCGCATGATTCGCCCGATGAGATCACGCAGCCGCGGATCAGGGACTGGTCAAAGGGCGAGTGCGACCCGATCCCGGGCAAGACGATGCCGCACCTCAAGGTCGTCGAGCGCGATTATCCCAACCTATACAACCAGTTCATCTCTCTTGGCCCGCTTGCCCGAAAGAACGGTATGGGAGCCCACGGGGTCAAATACGAGATAGCCGATTTTTACGACGATGTAGTAAATTCGCGGTCGTTCCCGATCGTTGAATGGGGAGGCGAGAAGTATCCGTCATTAAAACGGGCTGAGGAAGCAGCGAATATCATCCTGCTTTTTGCGCCGGAAACGAACGGTGAACTGGCATATCGGGCGTATCAATACATCGAGAAAAAGACGGGCATGAAGCTGGCCGACCTTGCGGAAAAAGCGCGAAACGCGCGTGTTACCTACAAAGATCTCCAGGCCCAGCCGCGCCGCCTGCTCAATAGCCCGATCTGGTCCGGCCTTACCAGCGACGGGCGGGCCTACGCTCCGTTCACATACAACTACGAGCGCCTGGTCCCATGGCGGACACTGACAGGCCGGCAGCATTTCTATCAGGATCACGAAGGCTATGTTGCGTTCGGCGAGAACCTGCCGACGTACAAGCCTTCGCCGAAGCCTGCGGTTTTCGGCGACATCAAACTAAGCCCGCAGGGACCGAAAACACTTGCACTGAATTACCTTACGCCGCATGGCAAATGGCATATTCACTCGACCTATTACGACAACCATCGGATGCTGACGCTATCGCGCGGGATCGAGCCGTTGTGGGTGAACGATATGGACGCGATCGAAATGGGGCTCAATGATAACGATTGGGTCGAGGCGTATAACGACAACGGCGTCGTTTGTACGCGGTGCGTCGTCAGTGCCCGAATTCCGCGCGGCGTCTGCATACAGTATCACTCGCCTGAGCGCACCATCAGCATCCCGAAATCGCCGATGCGAGGCAACCGGCGTGCGGGCGGCCACAACAGCCTGACCCGTGTGCGGCTAAAGCCGGTCCTGATGATGGGCGGCTATGGGCAGTATACCTTCCACTTCAATTATTGGGGCCCGACGGGCGTCAATAGAGACACATTCATCCTCGTCAAGAAACTAGAGAAGTTGAACTGGTAGAGAAGGACAAAGATTATGGACGTCAGACTACAGATCTCAATGGTCTTTCATTTAGACAAGTGCATCGGGTGCCACACTTGTTCCATCGCCTGCAAAAATGTTTGGACCGACCGCAAAGGCGCCGAATATATGTGGTGGAACAACGTCGAAACAAAGCCGGGCACCGGCTATCCGACAAAATGGGAAGATCAAAGCAAGTATAAAGGCGGTTGGGAGCAAAAGAACGGCGGCGACCCGGAACTGAAAATGGGTAACCGTTCCTCGCGGCTGCTGAATATCTTTCACAATCCCGCCCTGCCGCGAATGGACGATTACTATGAGCCGTTCACGTACAAGTACCAGGATCTATTTGATTCGCCCGAAGGCGCCGATCAGCCAACTGCCCGCCCGATCTCGATGGTCACCGGAAAATTCATGGACATCGAAGCCGGCCCGAATTGGGATGATGATCTCGGCGGTTCGCCCGTCTATGCGGAAAATGATCCGAATTTCAAGGACCTCACCCCGCAGGAACAGCAGGAGCTCTTTGACGTAGAGCGCCTGGTGTTCTTTTATCTCCCGCGCATCTGCAACCACTGCCTCAATCCGGCGTGTGTAGCGGCCTGCCCGTCGGGAGCTATATACAAACGGGGAGAAGATGGCGTTGTACTGATCAACCAGGAAGTTTGCCGCGGCTGGCGCATGTGCGTCTCGGCGTGTCCGTATAAAAAGACCTACTACAACTGGTCAACGGGCAAGAGCGAGAAATGCATTCTTTGCTTTCCGCGGCTTGAGACGGGGCAGGCACCTGCTTGTTTTCATTCTTGCGTTGGAAGAATTCGATATCTCGGCGGGATCCTCTATGACGCCGAACGCCTGGTCGATGCCTTGAAGGTTGACGATGACAAGCTTGTTGAGGCCCATCGCGATCTGATCCTCGATCCGCGTGACCCCGTCGTTCGGGAAAAGGCAAAACAGAACGGCATCGACGAACGCACGCTTGAGGCTGTCGAACGCTCGCCTGTCTATCGATACGTTAAAGAATGGAAATTGGCCCTTCCGCTGCATCCTGAATTCCGCACGCTGCCGATGCTCTTTTATGTTCCGCCGCTATTGCCGGTTATGGCAAAGGCCGAGGACGGGGTTTATGACGCCGCAAATGAAGAGCTTTTCAGCCCGATCGATAAAGCACGCCTGCCGATCAAATACCTTGCAAGCCTTTTCTCGGCCGGCAACACCGCTCAGGTCAGCTATGC
>JADLDC010000134.1 GCA_020846885.1 Acidobacteriota bacterium
AGGTGGAGATCGACGACGGACGCAAGGGAGTTTTCGATGTAACGCCCTACCTTGATCACGGCGTGTTCACTGAACTTCGAGACGTGCACTACTTTAATCAGGTCGGCATCCGATTCGGCGCGGTCACCTGGCCCAACAAACAGGATATTGCACCGGAGACTCTAATAGCAGAAATGGTGCCGTTAGATTAGCTTTGCGCCCGAAGCGACAAAGCTATGCTCCTCGTCCCCGTCCGCGAAATGTCCCTCGAACGCGCGCTTGAATTCATCGCCGACGACGAACTGATCGAGGTCACCCAAAAGCCATCCGCCTAAGAAAACGCCACCTAAAAGCAAACGAACGGCCAAAGAAATAGGCACGCTCACGCCGCATTTCGGCACCTGCGCTTGCCGCAACAGGTGCCGGGTTGTCTTGAACGCTGAGTTTCTAGAGCGATTTCAAATATTCGACCAGATCACTTTTTTGCCGGTCTGTCAGCTTCAGCTTAAAGTGGTCATTGTAATGATTGACGACATCAAGAAGGGTCGCAAAGCGGCCGTCATGGAAAAATCCGCCTTTCTGGTGAGCCCAGAGCCCCTTTAGCGGGGCGGTACGGTAACCTCCGACTTCCTTTCCATCCACAAATCTGCCCGGTGAGCGATCGGCCGCAAATTCATCAATTCCTATCTCTTTACCAGTGTGCATATTGAATCCTGGCTCAGAGAAGGTCGGCGGCACATGGCACTTTGCACAATTTGTAACGCCATTGCCGGTCATGAAAACCTTTTCGCCCCGAGCGGCGGCCGCGATGTCATAACTGCCGGCAGGCGGTTTCGGCGCTGGGATCGCAAGTTGATAAAAATGCAGCGATGGCAGACCGCCGCTCACCATATCGACCGACGGGTTGAGATCGCCCGACCCGTTTCGTGCAGCAACCGGATATCGCTTTGGGTCCCTCAATCGGGGATCGAAAAAACGGCCACTCCCGTGCATCTCGAGATTTGCAACGAAAGCGTTCCAATAAGTGACCGTTCCAAAACCGGTGAATCCATGATTATTAATTCCGGCAAGGCCATAGGCGGGCGGGATCAACGTTGCCGATGTTTTTCCATCAGGCCTGAACGCTTTTCCGTCCAGGAACAGCAGCGCGTCAAATCTGCCCGGGCCCCAGCTCGCCAGTACTTTGCGCGTTGTGGCATCGTCAACACCAAGGAATTTATTTACCGCGGACAGATCAGGGGCAAGTCCGACGATCGCTCCGACATTTAGGTCACGGTTTGCCCAACCATCAAGTCGCCTGCCAATGCCCGGGGCAAACGAATCGTCAACAGTTGAATGACACAATGCACACGAAATGCCCATTGATCTCAATCGTCCGTTATCGTTGAAATTCCCTTTTACACCGACGACCGCGTTAAGTTTGAGCAACGCAAGCGTAGTGGCCGGATCATCGAGATCAACCTCGCCTTTTTTTATCGCCTCGACAAGTGTTGGCGGCAATGCCTCAGCGTCAACTTTTAGCCCCACCGATAAGGCCGTTTTCGGACTGACCCCCGGCCCGACGCCGCCGAGTTTTTCACCCTGTATGGCCTGATGAAGTTTGATCGTATCTCCCCAAAACGCTTCATCGCCAAATGTATCGTATCTGAAAACCTGTCGGCCCTGTTCCAGCAAGGCATCCGCATTCTTGTCGATCTGCTCCGTAAACGATCGTTGTTTTTGCGCGCCGCTTGAAATGGCAAAGTAAAGAAAACCGAGGCCGCAGAAGATAAACGACATCAGTATCATTAACTTCAAAAGCCTCCCGTTGCCCGTCAAACGCGTTGACGGCCTTGCACGCTTGACCGCACCACCGTTCGCCTCACCTGATATCGTTTCAAAATCAGATCCTTTTCTGTCTGTCATCAGAATTGTTCCTCCAGGAATAGGCCCACAGTAGCAGTTGCAAACTGAGTTGTCTGTACACTTTCCGGAATAGATCGGCCAATCCGCGTACTATGCAAAGGCGGTGTCAAATTGCCGGCGAATGACGTCGTAGCATTCACATGCCGCAGATCGGAGTTCTTCGCGATGCAGGACCGTGATGTTCCCCCGAACATATCTGATGACGCCCCGACGCTGAAGACCGGCCGCAGCCTCATTGACACTTGATCGGTGAGTTCCGAGCCGACGTGAGATCACCTCATGCGTAAGCGGAATATCGCCGTCCACCCGGTCATTGATCGTCAATAACCACCTTGAAAGCCGTTCCTCCACTGAGTGCAGATGATTGCATGCGGCAGTTTGCGCGATCTGCGTGATAACCGCTTGTGTGTATCGGAGGAGCACATTCCGGGTGAAACCGCCGAGGTTAAATGCCCGCCTAAGATCATCCGCACGAATACGCATGGCGCTGCCTGCGACCTGGATGACGACCCTTCCCGGATAAACCTCAGGCCCCAAAAAGGTTTGGATGCTGACCAGCCCTTCGCTTCCTACCAGGTCCACTTCCAGACTGGCTCCGCTCTCCATCGTGAACACAACTGACGCTAGGGTGTTCTTGTTAAGAAAATACGCATATCGAATGCGTTGGCCTGCGTCGTAAAGGACCTCACCCCGAGCAAACGAAATAAATTCCAGGCTTGGGGCCAACCGCTCAAGTTCATCTTTTGGTAGAGCGAGAAGGAGCTTATTCGTCATCCTATCGTTAGAACCCATCTGCAGCTTGGCACTTTGCGTCTGGCTCATACACCTCATATACGCCGTCTCATGGCCTTTCGAGCGAACAACTCGCTTCGGCAACCGCCAGATGATACGGGCAAATGTGATTGCTTCTTCGCACGAGAATGATGGTCATCAGTATTGCGGCGATGTTGCAGATCTGCACCGATCCCATCAAGAGTTCACTCCGCGAAAGACAATAGGCCAGAAGTAGCAAGCTGGAAACAAGCCAGATCCGCCAGGTAGTAACACTGATCCCCCAGGCGCACTTTTCCACCCATAAATGATGGATCTGCGGATAATACGCGATGATGACAAGTGTTGTTCCTATCCAGCCGACGATCTCCATCTATGCCGCAACTCCCTTCCTAAGATCTCTAAGTTTGGCTAACGGAAGCCTCATGGGCGAAAATACCGCCGTCCTTCAAGGTTTGGACCGCCGGCATTCGATCAAGCTTCATCAATTCTTCAATTTGCGCCAGCTCACGGTCACGGTTCATTCCGGCAACCGCGAGAACGCGGCCATCCTTTACATAAAACGCTAGAAAATCCTGGCCGGTGACATCTCCGTCAAAAACTATCTCGTCCCAAGCCTTTGCATGGCCGACATAGTTCAGAGTTGAGTCGAATTGTCGTGTCCAGAAAAACGGAACCGAATCGTAAACCGTCTCGATCCCGGCCATATTGTGCGCCGCAATTCGTCCTTGCTGAAGCGCCGTACGCCAGTGTTCGATGCGGAAGCTCTCGCCGCTGCGGGCGTCGGGAAAATGAACGATGTCGCCGGCGGCGTAAATGTCGTCCGCGATCCGAAGATGTTTATCGGCGATAACTCCGCCGTCCTTATGCAATTCGAATCCGTGGAGAAATCCGGTTGCGGGCGTAACGCCGACACCGATCAGGACCAGATCGGCCTCAAGTATCTCGCCCGACGCAAGCACCGCGCTTTGCACCTTCCCTTCTCCCTCAAACCGAACCGCGTGGTCCTCTAAACGAAATTCGACGCCGTTAGATTCGTGCATCCGGCGGAACAGCGCACCTATCTCAGGCCCGAGCGTCCGTTCAAATGGGACAGTGTCCGGCGCGACTACCGTAACCGAAAGCCCTCGCTTCCTCAGGCTGGCGGCCGCTTCCATGCCGATAAAACTCGCTCCGATAATAACTGCACGTTTTGCATCTTCAGCAGCAGCGATGATCTCGTCAGCACTGTCGAAACTCCGCAGGGTAAAGATGTTTCGCAGGCTGGCACCGGGCAGGTTCAGACTGCGTGGAGCTCCGCCGGTCGCGATCAGCAACCGGTCAAAGATCATCTCTTGACCGTCGCTGAATGTGATCGTTTTCGCGGACGCATCCAGACTGACGGCGGTCCTGCTTAAAAGTATTTCGATCCCGTGATCTTCATAGAACTCGTCGGAACGGAGCGGCATCCATTCCGGCTCCGCTTCACCAAAAAGATAGTCCTTGCTCAGATTAGGCCGATCGTAGGACGTTCTTTTTTCGCCGGTGATCAACAAGATACGTCCTGTAAAGCCGTCTTCCCGCAAGGTCTGCGCAGCCATATATCCGGCCGCACCGCCTCCTAAGATCGCGAACAAACGCGTGTCCGCCGCTGTATCGGCTATCGCCATTTGCGGCGTTCGCCTGTCAGCCATATCGTCCGAGATCTCGATGTAGATATCGTCGCCGTCGATACGCAGCGGATAATTCGGCAGCGCATCGAGCGCCGGCGGCTCGACCAGATCGCCGGTCTCCGCGTTGAAACACGCGTGATGCCACGGGCAGATTATCTTGCCGTCCACAAGCGCCCCGTCCACCAGCGGAGCACCGTAATGGGTACATCTGGCACCGATCGCGTTGCACTTCCCGTTCACTCTGGTCAACAAGATCGGAGTTTCTCCGATGCTGATCTCTTTCATCTCTCCGTCATTGATCTCAGACAGTTTGTACAACACAGCTTCGTGTTTGTTCATAGATCTCCTCAGGAATATTTATCAGGTGTCCCATCTGATCGCGTTTTGTCTTAAGGTAGCGAACCAGGGTCTTATGAAAATTTACCGGCAGCGGCACGCTTTCTACTATCTCCAATCCAAAACGTTCGACCGCTTCAAATTTTTTTGGATTGTTTGACATCAGTTTGATACGCCTTAGGCCAAGGTCCGCCAATATCTCCGCGCATTGCTCGTAACGCCGCAGGTCAACCGGCAGGCCGAGTTGCTCGTTCGCTTCTATCGTGTCGGCACCTTTATCCTGCAATGCGTAAGCGCGTATCTTATTGATAATGCCGATGCCGCGTCCTTCCTGCTGTTGATAGACGATCGCACCGCTCTTTTCCGCCGCAATGAGCCGCATCGCGGTTTTAAGCTGCTGGCCGCAATCACATTTGGTCGAGCCGAATACATCGCCCGTCAAACATTGTGAATGAATGCGGGCAAGCGTCGGGCGTTCAGCCCGAAACCGCCCTTTTGCGATCACCACAAATTCTTCGTTTGATGTTTTGGAACGATAGCCGATCAGCCGAAACTCGCCCATCTCGGTCGGCAGCCGGGCCTCGGCAACACGTTCGACGGTTCTTCTTCTTTCTGACAAAGCGTGGCCCAAATGGCTGGCTGTTCCTATTCTAGTTGTTTGAGTCATTTCCACGATGCAATTACGTTTGAGACTTTTTGTTGCGGATCTTTCCCTTCTCGATTTCGGCGTTCTTGCCATGTGTAAAAACGCTTCTCTACTTCCGGCAACGCAAACTCCTGCACGTTGCCGGTGCTCACTCTGTTAGCTGAACCTCACGCTTATGCCGAATATTCCTGACTCAATCGTCCAAGAGCGACCGCTCCGAGCAAAAGGCCAAGGTCGCGAAGCGCGATGTCGAGATATCCGCCGATGATCAGAAGGTTAACGATGATCAACGCAAGCCAGATCGCGACGATATACGCAAATATCTTTGGCTTTAGGAACACGCCGATACCCGCTATTATCTCGACCACGCCGACGACGTACATAAATTGATGTCCGTATCCGCCGAGCATTTGATCGGCGAACGGCGACAGGTACTTGTCCCAGTCCACCAAGAGATGAAAGAACTTATCGATTCCCGCCACGAGCGGGGCGATCGTAAACGCGATTCGCAGTAATTGGAATGCCTGATACGCCGGTCGGCTGGTATCGACGGCCGCGTCATGTGCCGACACGTTGTCGAGTGTTGCTGCTGTTGCCATATTTTCCTCCTGGACTTTCTGCAAATTTTCTAATGCATCCCCATCATAACGCCATAAAAAAGAATAAGTCAAGATATTTCTTGACTTTTTTTGTTTACTCTTTAAATCACGGCAAATATGTGGTTTAATGGTACTGGATGATACGCGGCCGCATAGGTTCAAGATTTTTTGAAAGCACGCGCGGGCGCATTGTGCTGGCGCTTCGCATTGAGGGAAAGACCGTCAATGAACTGGCGGAAGGACTTGAGTTAACAGAC
>JADLDC010000135.1 GCA_020846885.1 Acidobacteriota bacterium
AAGGGCAGAATACGTCCTGTGACGTCAGGAATTCGGCAAGATCGGTCTCGCCGCGTTTCATCGCCCGCCTCAATGTGCCTTCCTTTGGATTGACCGCCGAAAGGGCACGGCCGACACGGCGCGGCACGCCTTCCACGTTCGGCACGTAATCGAAAACGGTGCCGTCTTCGTTATAGATCACGTCATAAAGCGACGGAACATAGAATCCGCGGCCGAAACGAGCGAGCGTCAGGAGAATATCTTCTTTTGAGTCTTGTTCGAGGATCGAGTCAACAAGCTGATGAACCAATATCTCGCCTTCGCCGACAGCGATGACGTCGGTGAATTCCGCGATCGGCTCCGGGTTTAGGAACGAGGCGGCCCCGCCCATGATAATCAGTGGGTGAAAATGGTTTCGCTCGGATGCCCAAACAGGAATGCCCGATAGCTGCAGCATTCGGGCCATGTTCAGGTAGTCGGTCTCGAACGAGATAGAGAATGCGACAACATCAAAATCGCGGACCGGCGTTTGTGTTTCGTGCGAGAGCAGCGGAGTGCGCGACCGTTCGTATTCCTTAAGGTCAACGGCGTCAGGAAGAAAAACCCGTTCGCACGACACCTCGGGTAGGCGATTGAACAATTCGTACATCGTGTGCATCCCGAGATTTGCCATGGCAATGGCATGCGTGTTCGGGTAGCACAAAGCGATCTTCAACTCGGCCCCGCGTTTTACGACAAAACCTTCCTCGCGTGCGAGCTTGTTCTTATAGCTTTCTACGATGCGTTTATTCATTCGAGCAATTAATTAGAATATCAGGAATTTGTCCCGGCAGGCAATAGTGTGGTCATCCGGCCGGCCGCGGGTGCATCGTTCAAAAGTAGGTTCAGGCCCGACTCAGCCTTCCGATTCGTGAGTTTCGATCCTTGATCCGTGCCTTTCGCGGCGGCGAAGCCGGGACATCCCTTAATTCAGATCTCCTTCCTCTTCTTCTGTGGTTGATAGCTCATTTCCACCGAACAAGATGAACAAGAGTAAGGAACAGGATGAACATGAGTCGGCGTCAACGGCACGTACGCCACGGGTACTACAGACGTTCTCTACTTAGCTCTTCTTGCCCTTTTTTTCTTCTTCCTCATGCACAGTGACGTACGGGCGGTGCTGGACCTCGAACTGTTTGTCGTCGTAGGTGCCGTCGCCGTCAACGTCCACCTTGACCTGAAGCTTATATTTCTTGCCCGGTTCGTGTTTTTTCGCAAGGTCGTAGGCGAGGCTGTATTGATTTCGGAGCAGGGCATTGATGCTCTGCAGATATGCGGGGATCTCACTTTCAAAGGTCATTTCAAAATGCATCCCGCCGGATTCCCGTGCAAATGTATTCATCGCATTCTTTGCCTGCAGGAATGTAAGCCGGCCTGGTGCACCCGTTATTGAATCAGTTGCCGGAAGATAAGGTTCGTACCGTTTGTAGAACAGATTGCCCGTGCTGATGATATAGATGGGAATGCCCGCTTCCTGGATGATCTTGCGCGTATCGCCATAGCTTATTTTGCTGAAAGTATCGATTCCGGACGCAACAAGAATGATCGCGCGGCGTTTTGATTTGACGCTGACCATGCCGCTGTAATCCGCCTGTTTGGCCTCGCTATCCTCAAGTACGACCGTATCGCCGCGGCCGCCTACCAAGGCAAACTTGATCGCATCGAAAAGATTATTCTCGCGGAACGCAGGACGGTTTTTGAGCAGCAGGTCGATGGTTTGACGTATCCGTGCCGGATCGTTCGTAAAATCCGTGATCGGCGTCGGCCGCATATCGAATGCGATGACCGACGCATAATCGTCCGGCGGTTTGATAAAGCCGGTCAGGAATTGCGCGACCGGGCGGACAGTTTCATAAACACCCGGCTCAAAATAACCGCCCGCCGCCCGTCCGAACACCTCGCTCCATTTGCTGTATTCTAGAACTAGCGTGACGGTGATCGGCGCCTCCGGCGTAGTAAAGCTTGAGATATTCTGCTTTACGCCGTCTTCAAATATTCCAAAATTTTCCTTCTTCAACCCGGTGATTATCTGGCCGGTCTTCTTGTTCAGCACCACCGCATCGACATTGACGATGTCGGTGTCAACGGTGATCACGCCTTCGCCGGGGATGGCCTTCTTTTCCTCTTCCTGCCGCTTGCGCTCTTCCTCCTCAGCTTTTAGCTGCTCAGGTGTTTTCGGAGTTGGCCGCTGGTTCTTTTTATCGCCGCTCTTTGGCTCGACCCGCTGCGGCTTTGATTGAGCGATCAGTGCCGGTGCAAAATGGCCGGCCATAAGCGTGATCACGAACAGAAGCGACACCAGGCGCGAATGAAGGATTTTCATAGATTTCACCGACAAGGCTGAATTTTACGGAAGTAAGATTCCAATTGTCGGCTTTTGGTTGGTATTTATCAAGTATTTTAGGCAGACAGGTGCGGGCCGCGAAATGCATGAATGCAGAAGCCCGCACAGAGTAAGGGCGAAATAGATACGCTGAATATCACACCCTTACTAAAGTAGAGGCCTTGGCAAAGAAGGGAAGCAGGAAGACCCTCGAACAGAAGAACCCACCCGCTAACGCGGGGCGGTACTGACAAGATAGGGCTTCGGCAAAGAGGGACCACGAAGCACACGAAAGAGAACACGAAATTCACGGATCGCCAGCGCTTTTAACTGATCGCGATCTGTCACGCTGGCTCGATCTCGATTCGGACATCGTAGGTGCCCGAGTTGTCCGTCAGATCGCCTTCGTTCACGCCGAGGAACAAGGCACCGTCGCGCGAAGCGGTAAACGTTCGTTCGGACCCGATATAGATAAACTCATTGTTATCATCGCCGATCACGGCGATCAGGGCGCCTGTCGGCACGCTCTTGAGTAATTTGGCCGGATCTTCAAGATCGTAAAGGCCGGACGGCCCGGTTGACTTTCCCTTGCCGAGCGATATGCTGCCGCCGCCGATAACGCGGATCTTCTGCCCCTTGCGCACGACCCATCCGGAGTTGGTCCAGCCATTTGCCGAATTATCCGCAAGGACCTTGACCGAAAGCTCGACCGGTTTTCCCATGCCGGCCCGTGAAGGCCCTGCTGCCTGGGGAAGCGTTGCCGGTGCCTTTGGCCTTGGCTCTTGCGGCGTCGAGATCGGGTCTGTTTTGACCACGCGATGTTTGCTTGCCGAAGGGGTAGATGTTTCAACGTACTGAGCCTCGGTCGCCGGTTGTGTCGTCGCCGCGGCCGAATCGAACTGAATCGACTCGACCTCATTGGCCGAGAATGTCATTTGCCGCTCGCGGCTTCCTTCGCCGACCAGGACGACAAATTTCCCTGCACCAAAGCTCACTATGCGGCCTTTGATAATGCTGCCGTCCTTTAGCCGAAGCGTATCGGCAAATGCGGCCGCCGCAAGCAGGGCGATAAGCACGATCGCTAAACAAGCGCGTGCGGAATGCTTTATCTGGTCCATATATTCCCTCCAAATTCCTGGGGCCGGTTTTACCGGGGAGAATACCGGAACGAAGATGCGGACAACCCGTTTCTATGTTGCACAGTTTCAAAGGCTGAACACATAAAAATCATAACCAATTTTTCGCCGATTGGGAATAAATTTGCCTGCTCACGCGTTTTTTCACACAGTTTCTACAAAGAGTCGCCCTTCCAGAGATGCCTCTTGTTTCGTGGATTTCGCTTCTTGATTCGTGCATTTCGTGGAAATGGGCCCGGCTTCGCCAACCACGAAATAGACGAATTAAGAAACGAAACTCACGAAATAGATTTTTTTCGTGGATTTGAATGCACCTTTGAGAAAGCCTTGCTTTGCCGGCCTGCAAGCGATGGAGTTCAATATCGTTCTATAATTTGCGGAACGCAGATTGCTTCGTAGCCGCAAGAGGGACTTCGGTCCGGCGATTCAATACGATCAAGGGGATCAAAGGGATGAGAAAATACATAACACTACTTGCAATTGTATTTTTCACTGTAACCGGTGCGGCGGCCCAGCGGTCGGACCTTGCAGGGATCCAATGGACGCTGACGAACGCGAACGGCGATGAGGTGACCAGTGCCATTGCTTATTTTGAAATAGAACCCGGCACCAAGCGTTTTTCGGGCAGCACCGGATGCAACCGGATGTTCGGGACGGTTAATTTTACCGAACGGAAGCTGAGTTTCTCGGCCATCGGGATGACGCGAAAAATGTGCAAACTCACGGCAGGCAGCGTGCCGGAGGCCGAGTTTGTAAACACATTGGAAAAAGCGGCCAGGTACTCAGTAAACGGCAATAACCTGAACGTTCTCGATCGCCGCGGACGTACGATCCTTAAATTCAAACGGCTGGTCAAACTGCCGCCGGTCGTCGATCCCGTGCCGCAGCTGCGGCTCGAGGACAAAAAATGGGTACTGGAATCCATCAAGAACCGAAAGACGTTCGCGCCGATAAAAGGCGTGTTCATTAATTTCGACGCCGCTAAGAAAACTGTTGGCGGCAACGGCGGGTGCAACGTTTTCGGTGGCGAATACACGGTTTCGGGGTCAAAGATCGATATTAAGGATGTTGTCTCGACAATGCGTGCCTGCATCGAGGACGGGAGTATGAATACCGAGCAAGAGTTCTTTGACGCCCTCAGGAAAACGAATCGATTCGAGATCACTGACAGCCGGCTCCGCCTATACCGCGGCAGGGAACTTCTGCTCACGCTGCTGGGTACAGACAAATAATGAATTTTGCAATTCGGAAGCCCGCGCATTAGAGGCTGTGCAATAACTTTCTTAAACTGCGGAGCAGTGGCAGAGAGGTAGCCACGGGTGGAGCAAGGCGGAACCCGTGGTTAGGATGAATCAAGACTCTAAGCCCACGTAGTGGGCGACAGAGAGGCGTGCAACATCTATTGTTTTCAATAAATTGGCGAAAGTCTGCCGCCCTCTACGCGGGCTTTGAGATTTGGGCGCGACTAACCCCACGTTTCGCTTCGCTTCACGTGGGGCTACATATATTCCGCTGCTCCGCAGCTTTTTTAGGGTTTTGACACAGTCTCCGACGCACGGGCTTCTGTATCTGAATTAGGGCTTTTCAGCCATCCTCTTTTATTGAAAGCAAATCGCGGAAATTCCGTTGAATTACTACTTCTTACCGTCAAGTATTCCATTTTGCCGGCGGCTAAGATCAGATGCGGATCCTGCGTTTTACACTTTATTATTTAAAGCTGCGGATAAGCTCGTCACTTGGGACCAATCCGCACCACGGCCCGCTTGGGCTGAAATGGCGATGGCAAACCTGGCATCGGCTGCGAAGGGCTGAACGCAAATACAAGGCGGCCGGGACTGTTGCCCAACTGCGAAGCGATCTGGCACGGCTGTGGCGAATGATATTCAGCTGAGCGCGATTTGATCTTCAACGATCGTCCACCGGTCGACACGTTTATCCTCGGGAAGGCGTGAATTTGCCGACTGTACCGCTTGTTCGACGAGGCCGTGGATCTGTTCGCGGCATAGATTTGCTGCTTCATCTTCGTCAATTGTTATCAGTATTCGTCGATTCCCGGTGCCATCGGCTGAAAATGTGCAGTTCTTGATGATCAGCGAACCGGTCAACAATTGTTTCAACCGTTCGCCGATTTCTGCCTTGCTCTGATCGTGTTCGAACATTATCTTTCGCGAAGTTTTACGATGCGAGACGCACGCATTTCCCGGCATGCCGGCGTCATTAGCACATAATTCTTCCATTTAGCACTTTTGCGGAAACTCAATGCAAATACGGTAGAATAATGCCATGAGAAAAGCGGGGATATTACTATTCGCTATTTTCCTTTGCAGCACGGCCTATGCCCAGTCGCTGCTTGAACCGGTCTATGAGACGCAGCGGGCCTTTGAACGGGTTCTGGCGGACCGCGGCGCCAGATCGGCGTTTACCGAATTCCTTTCGGACGATGCCGTGATCTTTCGTCCTGAGGCCGTGAACGGGCGGGACTTTTTGCGGTCCGCCGACAGCCTGCCCGACGGTACGGTGAACCGGACAGTTCATTTTGCGGATGTTTCGAACAATGGGCTTCTTGCTTACACGCTTG
>JADLDC010000136.1 GCA_020846885.1 Acidobacteriota bacterium
ATAACGAACCAAACAAGATCATCTTTTCGATGGTCAAGGTCAGCAAGTTTTACGACAAGAAGCCGGTCCTGAAGGACATTTATCTTTCGTTCTTTTACGGCGCCAAGATCGGCGTTTTGGGATTGAACGGATCAGGAAAATCTACGCTGTTGAAAATAATCGCGGGACAGGACACCGAATTTAACGGCGAGGTCGTATTTTCAAAGGGATATTCGGTCGGATATTTAGAGCAGGAACCGAAGCTGGACGAATCGAAGACCGTGCAGCAGGTCGTTGAGGAAGCGGTCCAATCGACGGTCGATCTGCTCAAGGAATACGAAGAGATCAACGCCAAATTTGCTGAGCCGATGGACGACGATGAGATGAACGCGCTCATCGAACGCCAGGGCAAGGTACAGGAAGCGCTGGATCACGCGGATGCTTGGGACCTTGATTCGCGTCTCGAAATGGCGATGGACGCTCTCCGCTGTCCGCCGGCGGACACGCCGGTCAACACGCTTTCAGGGGGTGAAAAACGCCGCGTTGCGCTCTGTCGTTTACTGCTGCAGAAACCCGACATTCTTTTGCTCGATGAGCCGACAAACCATCTTGATGCCGAAACGGTCGGGTGGCTCGAACAGCATCTGCAAAAATACGAAGGCACGATCATTGCCGTCACCCACGACCGTTATTTTCTCGACAATATTGCCGGCTGGATACTCGAACTTGATTACGGCCGCGGCATACCTTACGAAGGGAATTATTCGTCGTGGCTTGAGCAGAAAAGCCTGCGGCTTGCTCAGGAAGCGCGTGCCGAGGACAAGCTGCAAAAGACGCTCGAACGCGAACTTGAATGGATCCGCATGGCGCCAAAAGGGCGCCACGCAAAATCGAAGGCGCGCATCGACGATTATGAAGAATTGGTCGCGTCGAAATCCGAAAAGCGGGCCGATCAGCTTGAGATATACATTCCGCCGGGCGAACGGCTCGGCAACAATGTGATCGAGGCTCATGGCGTTTCAAAATCATTTGGCGATAAAGTGCTTTTTGAAGGCCTCGAATTCTCGCTTCCAAAGGGCGGCATCGTTGGAGTCATCGGCCCGAACGGAGCCGGCAAAACGACTCTTTTTCGGCTGATCACCGGCCAGGAAACGGCTGACTCCGGCACGTTCAAGGTTGGCGAAAAGGTCAAGCTTGGCTATGTCGATCAGTCGCGGGACAGTCTTGACGGCGACAAAACACTGTTCGACGAAATATCAGACGGCCTCGATTTCGTTACGCTTGGCAAAAAGCAAATGAACGCGCGCACGTATGTTTCGAAGTTCAATTTTTCCGGAGCCGACCAGCAAAAACGTGTCGGCCAGCTTTCGGGCGGCGAACGCAATCGCGTGCATCTCGCAAAGATGTTGAAATCGGGCGCGAATGTATTATTATTAGACGAGCCCACCAATGACCTTGATGTGAACACGATGCGTGCACTCGAGGAAGCACTTGAAAATTTTGCCGGATGCGCCGTCGTCATCAGCCACGACCGCTGGTTTCTCGACCGCATCGCGACCCACATTCTCGCGTTCGAAGGCGACAGCCATGTTGAATATTTTGACGGTAATTACACCGAATATGAAGCCGACCGCAAACGCCGGCTCGGCCACGACGCCGACCAGCCGCACCGGATCAAATACCGAAGTTTGACCCGGGCTTGAATTGGGATGTGTTCAGAAGATGTTAGGAATAGCTGATAGCTTTTAGCCCACAGCTTTCAGCTATTTTCCATTCTTCTGAGACGGTTCTGGTTAGAAACATTCAGATGAAAAATCCGATAAAAGATATAGCGGCCTTTCTCGCTATTGCAGTTCTTTTGTTTGCCGCTTCATGCGAGGGCACCCAAGCTGAAAGGTCATCGGCTGTTGTCGAACCGGGTCCCGTTCCGCAGAAAAACTTCAAAGAGCCTGTCCCACAGCCATCGCCCGCGATGCCTGACCTTCAGGCTGAACTGCTCGATGATCGCGGCAAGCGTACCGGATCGCCGCTTGGGCAGTTTGATTTTCGCAACTTCACCTATCCGCTGCCGCGCGGCTGGCAGCATCCGGACGGCGATGAGATAACGTTGGCCGACGGAAAGCTTGAGCCAAAGTTCAGGGATGTTCAGGAAGAGATGAGCCCGGAAGAAAAAGCGGAAGCGCGGGCGGAACGGCGGATAGGAATGTCGTATGTCACCACAAAATATATGGACGCCGATGGTGACGGCCAGGATGAAGCGGTTGTCATCTTAAAGATCGAGACAGGCGGCAACGCGATCCCTCAGTTGGTTTATGTTTATACCTGGAAGGATGCCAAGCCGGAATTGCTATGGAATTTTCGCACCGGCGACCGGGCCGACGGCGGCTTGAAAGATATTAGAATGGAGAACGGCGAAGTTGCCATTGAGCTTTACGGCCAGGACCGGTTCGTACTCGGCCAGTCTGAAACAGGCAAAATAACCGGCGACGAAGAACAGCTTTGCTGCCCGATCTATTTCACCCGCTCACGGTACAAATGGAATGGACGCGTTTTTCTGATGCAGGGGAAACGGCTTACTTACCAGATCAAGAATCTCTCCGCAAAGCCTTTGGAAAATTGGGGCGAGATAATGAATGATCCGGTCAAGTCAAAGAAGTTTTTGAAGATGTAGGCAGAGAGCTCGCAGATCCGTTTACGCTTTCGGGTGGGCCTTGTCGTATACCGCGATCATTCTTTCCATCGAAACCTGTGTGTAGATCTGCGTTGTCGATAGCAGGGCGTGGCCGAGGAGTTCCTGAATATCCCGCAGGTCGGCACCCGAATCCAGCAGATGCGTCGCGAATGTGTGGCGCAAACTGTGCGGTGAAATGTCGTGAATGTCCGAGCATTGTTTAATGTATTTGTCTATCATTCGGCCGACGCTTCGGGTCGTGAGGCGTGTGCCCTGATAATTGAGAAAGACTGCTAGATTGTCGCGTACGCCGACGGGAGCGTTGTTAAGAAACGCGGGCCGGGTCTCTGATAAATAGTGCATCAAAGCCTGCAGGGCGTGTTCGTGGAACGGGACGATACGCTGCTTTTTGCGTTTGCCGGTTACGCGGACAAGGCGCTCACGAAAATCGATATCCTTTAGGTTGATATTGACCAGTTCGCCAACGCGAATACCAGTCGCATACAGAAATTCAATGATCGCCCGGTCACGGCGGCCGAGGTCAGTGTTGGTGTCCGGCGTTTCGATGAAGCGAACGGCATCCTCGACCGATAGATGATTCGGCAGTTTGCGTTCGATCTTCGGGGTCGCAACGAGCTTTGCCGGGTTGGTTTCTACGACACCTTCGCGGATGAGGAACTGAAACAATGTCCTCAAACTCGCCAATTTCCTTGCTACCGATGTTTTCTTATGATCGTTGTGCAGCGAGGCCATCCATTCGCGGATGGTCAATCGGTCGATGTCTTTGATGTCGATGTCTTTCCGTGTTTCGATCGCGCACAGGTACCCGCGAAACTGCGCAAGATCGCTCGCGTAGTTTCGCAGCGTATGCGGGCTCATATTCCGCTCGTGCGTTAAATGTTCAAGGAATTGGTCAATGTGAGACTGAAGCATCGCAGAGGTAAGAATTATCCTTTAGGCGCGTTTATGACTCCGAATTTGACCTTATCACGCCGCTGATGCTGCGTGACACAGCGCTTACTCGGCCAAATGCCTTGGACCTTACTTTTGAGGCACATAATAGCCTTTCCTCGTCCTTATATCCAGATTTCCCTTATTCTTAACGGTCAGCGCGATCTCGCGAAATTCGCCGCGTTTCTCGGTTGCGGTGTCGGGGTAGTAGCTTAGGATATACTGCTGCGAAAGTTCGGCCGAGATCTGGCGAAAGGCCTCGTCCAGTTCCTTTTCGTCAATAGGCGAATAAACGCGTCCTCCGGTCTGCATGGCGACTTCCAGCATTCGCCGCTCGGCGGCAAGCTGGCGTATGTTCGCATTACCCGTGCGGGACCTTGTGCGGACATAGTTCTCAAAGTCGGTCGTTTTGACTACATATACCTGACAATTCGCGACCTGAAGAGAGCGCATGGCCTGCTCGAGCGTTGAATCGCTGTAAGTGTCGTCACCGTCTGACACGATCACAAGGACGCGTCGTCCCTGGACCTCGCCCAGGTATTCCGCTGCTTTTATGATCCCGTCGAGGAGGGCGGTTGCGCCTTCAGGCGGCGGGAATGCTTCGACGGCTCGTGTGAGTGAATCAATGTTATTGGTCAACGGCTGTTCCAATCGGCTGAACGTGGCGACACTGAATAGCGCGGCAAGGTCTATCTTCGGACGGATCATTCGATCAAAAAAACGGATCGCGGCCTTTTTTTCAAACTCGCGCGCTATCGAGACACTGGATGAATTGTCAAAAAGCATCGCCAGCCGAATTGGCGACTCAGACCGTGAAAGGTCGGTTATCTGTACCCGCTTTCCATTTATCTGAAGTTCAAAATCTTCAAGCCGCAGTGTCGAAACAGTTCGGCCGTTAGCATCAATGACCGTCGCCGGTATGGGCACAAGCGTTGAATCGACTTTTATGATCTCGCTGTCCGCCGCTGCTTTCGGTGTCGGTGTGGGAGCTGGGGCTTCGCCTTGGCGTTGTGTCGGATTGTAATTAACTGTATTTCGCGGTGCCGGCCGCGGTGTTGACGATGGCTGCTCAGGCGGTTTGTTTCGCCCCGACTGTGCAAACGCAGTCGTGGTAAGAGCTAAGATTATAGCAAAGGCAAACTTCATTCTTTAGGCTGCGATCTGGCCCATCTCTGACCCGCATCCGTATGATAAACGAAAACGAGGAAGAACGGTTTCGTCAGATCACTGGAGCGCGCAATTCTTTGATTGCGAAATGACCAAATTATTTGCCTGACACACCCATTCCGCGCACATCCGAGACGAATATTTCTTTGAAGTCCGCAAAAGGCTTAAGCAGCGGAAAAGGCCTATGCACAGGTGTTTGCACGCTGCGGAAGAGCGTCGGCAAGAAACTCATCCCAATCCTCCAATGCCCGTTCTACCTGGATCAGATGCCGTTCGCGCTTTTTGCGATATTTTTTTCGCAATTCGGGCGGGAGCGGTTCGAGGAGGCCGAAGGTTATGTTCACTGGTTGGAAATTTTTTGTCTCAACATTTGAGACATACCGGCATAAGGCCCCAATGGCTGAGGTTGGCGGTGCTTTCAGCATTGGCTGGCCACGCAGGGCCCGGATGGCATTTAACCCGGCAAGCCAGCCGGTCGCGACCGATTCGACATAGCCCTCAACACCCGTGATCTGTCCGGCAAAGAATATTCTCTGATCGGCCCTTGTTGCGAGCGTTTCGTTCAATATCTTGGGCGAATTAATGAAGGTGTTGCGATGGATCTGGCCAAATTGGAGAAAGTCTGCGTTCTGCAATCCCGGGATCAACCGCAAAACGCGTTCCTGCTCGCCGTATCGGAGATGATTCTGAAACCCGACAAACCCATATGCATCGGCCATCAAATTTTCCTGTCGAAGCTGGACGCAGGCATACGGCTCGGCGCCAGTTCGCGGGTCGGGCAAGCCTTTCGGCTTCATCGGGCCGAACCTGAGCGTATCGACGCCGCGGCGGGCGATCTCCTCGATCGGCAGGCAGCTTTCGAACCATCGTGTTTCTTCGAACCGCTTGAGCGGTACCGACTTCGCTTCGATCAACGCATCATAAAATGTCTGATACTCTTCCGGAGACATTGGGCAATTGATATAATCATCGCCGCCCTTGCCGTACCGCGCGGCCTTAAAGGCGACAGACATATCGATAGAATCGGCCGCCACGATGGGCGCGATGGCATCGTAAAAATAAAGCTGATCGTCTCCGGTCAGCCGCATTATGTCGGCGGTCAAGGCATCACTGGTCAACGGCCCGGTCGCGATAATTGTCGGGCTTCCGATCGACTGATCGACCGAAAACAAACTGGAATCCGCATTTCGGATTCCGCATTCCGCGATCGACTTTACCTCGTCGCGCACGATCTTAATATTCGGGTGCCGCTCGATCCTTTCCGTGATCAACTCGGCAAACTTTCCGCGATCGACCGACAATGCCGCTCCGGCCGGCACGCGTGTCGCGGCGGCCGCATCCATCACCAGCGACCGTCCGCGCCGCAGTTCTTCTTTCAAAAGATAAGGCGCTGTGCCCGGCTCGTCCGACTTCAGCGAGTTCGAACATACGATCTCCGCCAGCTTATCCGTCCTGTGCGCCGGCGTCTGCAAAACGGGCCGCATTTCATACAGCCGAACCTTCGCCCCGGCCTCCGCCGCCTGCCACGCGGCTTCCACACCGGCTAAGCCGCCGCCGACTATATTTACGATGTCTTCCATTGGATTGCCATTATACGCTAACCGGCTCGGGCGGGCACTGACCGCGGCAGCTTCGCTTGCGGGCCGGAGGGGGAACACATGTTGCGTGGATACATTATGGGCGCGTCAAATGTATTACCCCCGCGCGCCGCGGTTCTATTTTTAAGGAGGTATTATGAATAAAGATCTTGAAGGTTTAAATGTAGCGATTCTAGTAGCTGACGGTTTTGAGCAGCAGGAGCTTACTGGGCCGAGAAAGGCTCTGGAAGACGCCGGAGCGGCAACAAAGATCGTCTCGCCTATGGAGGGATCGGTCCAAGGCTGGAACCATTTTGAAAAAGGCGACGAGTTCACGGTCGATGTCCCGCTGGCCGAGGCCAATGCGGACAATTTCGATGCCTTGCTTCTGCCTGGGGGCGTCGTGAATCCGGATCAGTTGCG
Organism: Acidobacteriota bacterium; assembly: GCA_020846885.1. Lineage (GTDB taxonomy): Bacteria > Acidobacteriota > Blastocatellia > Pyrinomonadales > Pyrinomonadaceae > OLB17. Next base: position 6,769 of record JADLDC010000136.1, read on the forward strand.
GATAGATCCGGAAGCTGTGAATTTTGTGCGGGAATTTTTTCGCAAAGACAAGCCTGTTGCCGCGATCTGTCACGGGCCGTGGACGCTGATCGAGGCGGGCGTTGTCCAGGGGCGAAAGCTCACCTCATGGCCGTCGCTCAAGACCGATCTCGTCAACGCCGGAGCACAATGGATCGATGAAGAGGTGGTGGTTGACAACGGCCTTGTTTCAAGCCGAAAGCCGGACGACATTCCCGCTTTTAACAACAAGATGATAGAGGAGTTTGCCGAAGGCAGACACAAGAGGCATTCCGCGTCCGCTCGCTAAGCGAAATGGGAACAAACAGCCGGGAGGCGTAAATCTCGGCTGTTTGGTTCAAACGGGCATTAAATTATTCAAGCATCCGCCTCGACAGGCTGATCGAGGCCGAGGCCTTGCCGTATTCATAATCTTCCCACGAGCTGTAGCCAAAGTAATTCAGGCCGCCGCTGTTACGAGCCAGATACATGAACCTTCTCAGATTGCTGCCGGGCTTAATATCGTACACTTCGATCAGGCATGCATTTCCGCCGTCCCTGTAGCGGAATTCGTCGAGAACGCGATAATGGTATGCCACTCCTCGTTCAACATCCATGACGTAGTTTTCCCGTAGTTCGATCACCGCCGCATCCGAACCGCCCCAAGTACCATAAAGAGAGGAGATCCCGCGGCTCGGGAGCCTCTGGGCGGCCCGAATTGAAACTATCTGGTTTGCCAGCCCGCGTATCCCGGAGTTCGGGTCATAGGGCGTCACAAGCAAGGCGAGGGCGAAAGTGACGATCACGATCGGGAAATGAAGGAGTATGCGATACATAAGTTTCTCTGAGAATAGACCCATTTTGTAAGACAATCAAGAAAAATTTTCGCTGCCCGCCGGACCAAAAAATCTGCATTCCGACACGGCGAGGGTGTCGTTGGTCACAATTGATCTGATCGAGGATCTCAACCGCGAGTATCATAGGAGCGAAATGTAACCGCGCGTACGCATTCTGCGTATAGACTGGATGTTTCCCGGCCAATTTGTGCCGACGGTCCGTTAATGGAGGCCGGAACGATGAAAAATGTCTTGATCTCATTCTTTCTTGTTTGTTTTATCGGTTTCTCCGCTAATGCACAGACGCGCAGATCGACGCAGAAACAGCGCCCGGCCCGACAAGCGGGAGCTGAAAAGAAGGCCCCTGGGCCCGCCGCGCCAACCGTTCTTCCACCGCCTCCTTTGCGGAATACGAACACGAAAGAAGAAGAGATAATTCGGGTCGATACTGACCTGGTGACGACACCCGTGTCCGTTATGGACCGCAACGGACGCTTTATTCCGGGGCTCAAGAAAAAAGATTTCAAGATATTTGAGAACGGAACACCGCAGCAGATAACGTTCTTTCAGTCAGAAGAGACACCGTTCACGGTCATATTGATGATCGATACCAGTCCGTCCACTAAATATCATATCGACGAGATCCACTGGGCGGCGCTCACGTTTGTGAACCAGCTTCGGCCGGCTGATAAGGTGATGGTCATGTCATTTGACCAGCGTGCCAAGATACTGTGCGAGCCGACCACTGATAAAAAAACGCTCTATGCGGCGATCTATAGTGCAAATTTTGGCAGCGGTACAAGCCTTTATGACGCGATCGATTCGGTCACGAACATGGGGCTGGTCAGTGTGCCCGGCCGTAAAGCCGTTGTGATCTTTACGGATGGTGTCGATACAACATCGCGCCGCGCGAGCTATGAATCGACCGTTGCGGGCGTTGAAGAGGTCGATGCGCTCTTCTATCCGATCCGGTACGATACGCAGGAGCAGATGAATGCGGCCGGCAACCAGATCGCCGGGATGCCGGGCATTACCCTGCCGCAGGGAATGTCAACCAGAATGCGCGGAGCAAGTACGGCCGAATACGCTCGCGGCCGATCATACCTCGAGGAACTGGCCGCCAATAGCGGCGGACGTATTTTTGAGGCCAACGCAATAACAAATCTTGAAAAGGCGTTTTCGGGTGTGGCAGAGGAACTGCGGCGCCGGTATTCCATCGGTTATTACGCCAATACCGACCGCGTTCCCGGCGAACGGAAATCCATCAAGATCCAGGTTGCACGTCCTGGTTCCGTCGTTCGGGCCAAGAATAACTATGTGGTCAAGCGCTCGCGTTCCGACCCGCCGGATCCGAATGCACCGGCCAACGACTGAATTTTTTTGGACTTTGCAGGCCTGAGGTATCATAATAGGGCTTGGGCCGAACTGCTCTCGCCCGTGCGTCCGATCCTCAGTGCAAAAAATGGAACGCGATCTGATCCGCGAATACCTTTCTTTCGTAAAAGTCGAAAAAGGCCTATCAAAAAACTCGATCGAAAGCTACGGCCGCGATCTGGCAAAGTTGCGCGCGTGGGCCGGAAAGAACGATTTGGACCTTGTTAAAATGTCGCGGCGTGACCTTCGCGAATGGATGATCGATCTTGGAAATACCCGGCTTTCGGCAAATTCTAAACGTCGGCTGATAAGCGTTCTGCGGGGTTTTTACAAGTTCCTGATGATCGACGGGCATATCCGGGAGAATCCGGCCGAACTGCTTGATGTGCCGCAAAAGGGAACTTATCTTCCGCGCTTTCTGAATCAGGCAGAGGTTGAGGCCCTGTTGCTTGAACCTGATACATCGACCGAAATCGGCCTTCGGGATCGTGCCATTCTGGAATTGATGTATTCCTCAGGCCTTCGCGTTTCCGAGGCGGTTTCGATACGTTCAAAAGACATCGACCTCGACGCCGGCATTATTACCACGACCGGCAAAGGGGGCAAGACCCGCCGTGTGCCAGTTGGGTCAAGTGCGGTCGAATGGTTGAAAAGCTACCTTGCCCTGCGAAGCAAGAAAGAGAATATCGAAGTGACGAATTTGTTCGTGACCTCAGCCGGGCGGCCGATAACACGGCAGACGATATTTCTATTTATTAAAGAATATGCCCAGGGAGCAGGCCTTGCAGACGTTTCGCCGCATACGCTTCGCCACAGTTTTGCAACGCACCTTATTCAAAACCGGGCCGATATCCGGTCAGTGCAGCAAATGCTCGGACACGCTGATATTTCGACCACTCAGATCTATACGCACATGACCGATGCTCATCTGAGGCAAGCCTACGAACGGTTTCATCCCCGTTCGAAGAACTGATCGGAAACGGCAAAATGGGAACGATAACGTTTAGGACTTTAGGCCGCCCGCAAAATTTGTACCTGGGGGACCTTGCAAGAATGACAAACCTTCGCTATTATTGGAAATTTGCTAATTGGCTCAAGAATTGGGCTGATGGCATAAAGAGATGATAGGCATGGGTGGTCGAGCGGTCAAAGGCAACGGGCTGTAAACCCGTCGGGTTAACTCCCTACGTAGGTTCAAATCCTACCCCATGCACCAGATCGATTTTAGATTTTGGATTTTGGATTGAAGAATGTAGAGCCGGGCGGACCGGGATCTTAAATCCGCAATCGCAAATCCAAAATCCAAGATCAGATTGCGGGAGTAGCTCAGTTGGTAGAGCGTCAGCCTTCCAAGCTGAATGTCGCGAGTTCGAGTCTCGTCTCCCGCTCCAAATTATTTGCCAAGGGGTTTTTGACAGTTTTGCCCGAATAGCTCAGGGGTAGAGCGTTTCCTTGGTAAGGAAAAGGTCTCGGGTTCAAATCCCGATTTGGGCTCCAGTAACGTCCGACAAACTTTAGTTTGTCGCAAAAACCGACAAACTAAAGTTTGTCGGACAGCGGAGAAGAATAAAGACGATGAGCAAGGAAAAATTTGACCGGTCCAAGCCGCATGTGAACATTGGGACGATCGGGCACGTGGACCATGGGAAGACGACTTTGACGGCGGCGATCACGAAGGTGATGTCGAAGCACAATCCGAAG
>JADLDC010000137.1 GCA_020846885.1 Acidobacteriota bacterium
CCCAGGAAAAACAGCTCGGGACAGGCGATGCGGTCAACGCGGCACGATCATACCTTGAAGATAGCGATTCGACGCTGGTGGTCCTTTCGGGAGATGTGCCGATGATCCGTCACGGAACGCTCGCCTCACTGGTGCAGCACCATCATCGCTATCTTGACCGCGGAGCGGCATGCACGATCGTGACGGTGCGTTTGGGTGATCCTTTCGGCTATGGCCGCATCGTTCGCGATGAAGAAGGAGCGTTCGGCCGCATCGTAGAACAAAAGGACGCCAGCGACGACGAACGGCAGATAAACGAGATAAACGCGGGCATCTACTGTTTTGATGCCAGGAAACTTTTCTCGGCGCTAAAGGCGGTCAAAAACCATAATGCGCAGGGCGAATATTACCTGACGGATGTTCCGGCGCTATTGAAAGACGCGGGCGAGGACGTTGCGATCTTTCATCACAACGACCCGCAGGAGATAGAGGGCGTGAATAATCGCGTCCAGCTTGCCGATCTTGAACGGCTTATCTGCCGCCGGACGATCTCGCGATTGATGCTTGATTCGGGGGTCACCTTCATCGACCCCAAGAATGCGTATATCAGTTCCGAAGCGGTCATCGGGCGCGATACTGTGATCCACCCGAATGTGACGATCGAAGGGGCCACCGAGGTCGGCAGCAGGTGTGAGATACGTTCGGGCTCGCATTTGGTGAACGCAAAGATCGGCAACGGCGTCGAGATCCGCGACAACTGTTTGATCACTGATTCGGAAATTGGCGACGCGGCGGTCGTCGGCCCAATGGCGCATCTTCGCGGCCACGCTGTCATCGGCGAAAAGGGGCGTATCGGCAATTTTGTCGAGGTCAAGAAATCAAACCTCGGCCGCCGCACCAAGGCGAGCCATCTGACCTATCTCGGTGATGCGACGATCGGCGAAGACACCAACATCGGCGCCGGCACAATCACCTGTAACTATGACGGTGTTCGGAAACACGAAACTCACATAGGCGATCGTGTAAAAATAGGATCGGACACGATGCTGGTCGCACCGGTGACTGTCGGTGACGGAGCGGCGACGGCGGCCGGGTCTGTTGTTATCGAGGACGTGCCGGAAGATTCATTGGTGGCCGGTGTGCCGGCGAAAGTGAAGAAATCTCTCCGACCAGCATAGTCTGGCGACGGAAGTTTAAAAAGCAGCTGATAGCTGTTAGCCGATGGCTGTCAGCTACTTTTCTAAAGACCAAATTTATGTGCGGAATTGTTGGATCAGTTGGAAAATCGCGCCCCGGGTCTGTGATAAAATTGGCTCAGCGAGGTGACCTGTGAGCATTACAATAGAAATTTCGAAAGAAGCGGAATCGAGGCTAAAACGTCAAGCCAAGAGTAGCGGCAAATCGCTCGGCACTGTTGTCAAGGAAATAGTCGAACGTTGTGCGAAGGAGCCGACGTGGGACGAGCTTGTAGCTCCGTTTCATGCTGAGACACGGCGGTTGGGAATTACCGATGCTGAGCTTGATGAACTTATCGACACCGAACTCGCAGCGGTTCGTCGCAAGCGTCGACCTTTCGCCAAATGATCTCGGCGGTTTTTGACACAAATATCTACATACAGGCGATCCTGAGTGACACTGGGCCCGGTAAAGCGTGTGTCGATGAACTATTTGCAGGGCGAATTGTCGTTTTTGTTCATCCTGAAATTCTTCAAGAGATCGACGATTTCCTTTTGCGGCCTCGAGTCCGAGAGAAGTACCGCCGAGTTCGGTCCGTAAATACGGCGGATTTGTTAAGAAAGATCAGGAAGTTTGGAACTTGGGTTCAATCGGTTGAACGTGTATTCGAACTTGATCGTGATCCGGATGACGCACTGTTCATCGACTTGTCGATTGCGACAAAAGCCGACTTTCTTGTTTCAAGGGATAAAGACCTCCTTGATTTGTTTGGCGACGCAAACTTGGTCGCTAAACATGCAAATCTGAGAATTGTCGATCCGTACGAGTTCCTAGAGGCGGTTAGGAACAGCCTATAAATTTATGTGTGGAATTGTTGGTTACGTTGGAAATAAACAAGTGGTGCCGTTGATCATTGACGGGCTGCGAAAGCTCGAATATCGCGGGTATGACTCGGCCGGGATAGCGGTTGTTGATGACGACAAGCATCTTGAACTGCGGCGGGCGGAAGGGAAGCTGCGCAATCTGGAAGAGGCGATCCGGCTCAATCCGCTTGATGGGAATTACGGCATCGGGCACACGCGGTGGGCGACGCACGGGCGGCCGACTGAGGAAAATGCTCACCCGCATCGCGACCAGTCAGGCAGGATCGTGGTCGTTCATAACGGCATCATTGAAAATTACTTGCCGCTGAAAGAACGCCTCGCTGCGAACGGCAGCACGTTCAAGACCGAGACGGATACCGAGGTGGTCGCGCATCTGATCGGCCATTATGTCGATGAAGGGCTGGGCTTTGAAGAAGCGGTCCGCAAGGCGGTGAAGGAACTGAAAGGCATCTTTGCGCTATCGATCATTTCGGTCGATGTGCCGGATACGGTCATCGCTGTACGCGAAGGGCCGCCGGTTGTAATTGGTTTGGGTGACGGCGAATTTTTTGTTGCGTCCGACATTCCGCCGATCTTGCAGCACACGCGTGACGTGTTTTTCCTCGGCGACCGCGAGATCGCGGTGCTGACAAAAGATTCCGTCCGCGTGACCGATTTTGACGGCAACGTGCTTGAGCCGAAACAACAGCGGATCACATGGGACCCGATCATGGCCGAAAAGGGCGGCTTTAAGCATTTCATGCTCAAAGAGATATACGAGCAGCCGCGTGCCGTCCGCGATACTTCTCAAGGGCGGGTTTCGCTGGATACGGGCAAGATCTATCTTGACCCGATGGATATATCCGATGAAGATCTGCAGGCCGTTACGTCGATAAAGATCGCGGCATGCGGAACGTCATGGCATGCGGGCCTTGCCGGAAAGTATATGATCGAACGCCTCGCGCGCGTACCGGTCGAAGTCGATTATGCTTCCGAGTTTCGCTATCGCGATCCGGTGCTGAGCGAAACCGATCTGCTGATCGTCATTTCCCAATCCGGCGAGACGGCCGACACCATTGCGGCGATGCGCGAGGCCAAACAGGCGGGCTGCAAGGTGCTTGCGGTTTGCAATGTGCAGGGTTCAATGATCCATCGTGAGGCCGACGGCACGATATTGACGCACGCCGGGCCCGAGATCGGCGTGGCATCGACCAAGGCGTTTACGTCGCAAATGGTCGCATTGTATTTGTTCGCGTCCTATATCGCACAAGTTCGAGGAATGGTGGATGAGACGGCCGCGAAAAAGCTTGCTCAGGACCTTGCTGAGCTGCCGCTAAAGATCGAACAGCTTTTGAATGACGCCGATTCGATCGAGGAACTGTCGAAGGATTTTTTCCGCGTGCAGGATTTTCTCTACCTCGGCCGAGGCATCAATTTTCCGGTGGCACTCGAAGGTGCATTGAAATTAAAAGAGATCAGCTACATCCACGCCGAAGGCTATCCGGCCGGCGAGATGAAACACGGGCCGAACGCCTTGATAGATGAAAAGCTGCCGGTCGTTATCATCAACACACGTGATGAGAATGACGCCGCCAGCCAACTGCGCTACGAAAAAACACATTCGAACATAGTCGAAGTAAAGGCACGCGACGGCATTGTGGTCGCCGTGCTGACCGAAGGCGACGGCATGAGCGCGAAGGTCTCCGATCATGTGATCGAAATACCCGAAACCTCAGACCTGCTCGGCCCGATCCTGTCAGTTGTTCCGCTTCAGCTTTTGTCATACCACATTGCCGTCCGCCGCGGCTGCGATGTGGATCAGCCAAGAAATCTGGCGAAATCGGTGACTGTCGAGTAGATCGAAATGGATTTCTATGCCCTTATCTGAAAAAGAAAGTTTTGAACATCTCTTCTCGGACCTGTATAAGAATCGGTTTGCGAGTTGCGAAACTGCATTCTACCTCTGGGAATTAGTCCGCTATGAGGTTCAAGATGATAGGTTTTTCGTTTGGGCAACTCCACTGAAGGTGATTACCAGCTTGAATCGGAGTGCACCTGGCACCAATGAGTCGATGCTTGATCATCTGAAAAGCCAGGCTCCCCTCAAGCTTGGCTGTGCTTTCAAAATTGGGGACCGAAGCAGCCTGATGCCGCATAAACAGGTATGGGGATACGGCCTCAGTTTTTGGTTTGATAGAGAGTTAATAAAGAATATATCTCACCTCACCGATGAAGACTTTGACAATGGTGTCCATCATCGAATATTGTCCAAGTTCAATGAGAGAGCTTAAGTGATGAAAGCAATCATCGTCCGCGAATACGGCGAGCCTGAGGTAATGAAGATCGAGGATGCCTCGACGCCGGAGCCGTCAGGAAAACAGGTGTTGGTGAAGATAGAGGCGGCGGGTGTCAATCCGGTCGATACTTATCTGCGGACGGGTATCCACGCCCATGCGCCGAATTTGCCATATACGCCCGGCAAGGATGCCGCGGGCGTCGTCGAAGCAGTTGGCGATGATGTTGTCGGCCTTAAGGTCGGCGATCGCGTTTATACGGCCGACACATTGACCGGGACCTATGCCGACTACGCGCTGTGTTTAGAAGAACAGCTTGGGCGGCTGCCTGATAATATCGGCTTCGAACAGGGAGCCGGTATCTGGACACCATACGCAACGTCATACCGTGCTTTGTTTCAAAAGGCAGATGTAAAGCCTGGTGAAAAGGTCTTGATACATGGAGCCTCCGGCGGCGTTGGTTCGGCGGCGGTGCAGTGGGCCAAACAAGCGGGCGCAACCGTCATCGGGACGGCCAGTTCTGAAGACGGAAAACAGCTTGTTGCCGACAGCGGGGCAGACGCCGTTTTTGACCACACTGACGAAGATCACTTTGAAGCGATACGCGAATTTACGTCCGGCGGCGCGGACGTTGTGATCGAAATGCTCGCGAATGTGAATCTTGAACGCGATTTTGAATGCCTTGCGATGTTCGGCCGGATCGTTGTTGTCGGCAACCGCGGCAGTCTTCAATTTACTCCACGGCTGGCGATGACAAAAGACGCGACCATCTTTGGAATGTCGCTGTTCAATTCGAGCCAGGACCATCGCGATGAGATCCACAAGGCCATCTTTAACAGCCTGAGCGGCGGCGCATTAACGCCGCATGTCGGGCGCACATTCCCGCTTGACCAGGCTCCGACCGCACACCACGAGATAATGGAAGGCAAGGCCCTGGGCAAGATCGTCCTTAAGCCGTGACCCGACCCTGTCAGAACCGGGAGCCGCAGCGACCGGCTTCTTCGCCCTGTCAGAACCGGGAGCGATAGCGACTGGGTTCCATGCTCCGTCAGAACCGGGAGCCGCAGCGACCGGCTTCTTCGCCCTGTCAGAACCGGGAGCGATAGCGACTGGGTTCCATGCTCCGTCAGAACCGGGAGCCGTAGCGACTGGACTCTTCTTTGTTTATCTCTCTGAAGCCAAATGAACGCAGAAAAATATGTCGGGATCATAATGCGCGACGATACTGAAAAATTCGTCCGCGAAACGCCAAAAATTTATGAACCGCACCACATTGTCCGCGAGTATGAATTTGAAGACGGCGCGATCGTAACGTATGAATGGCGCGATACTTCGTTCGGCGATTTCAACCACCAGTTCACGCTGATCCAGGCACCAAACAAGAATCCCGACAAATTAAAACCTGGGATCATCAAGACGATCAGTTATTAAGATACAACGCGGATCCTTCCATCCGGATCTGCGATCTCGAAAGATCTCTACCGGACAAAAGTTTTTGTGTCCTCGATACAACTATTGTCGGCCTGCTTGCACCATTAGTCTTACAAGTCTATGAAAAACCTACTCTTTACCGCCGTTCTTTTTATATTTGTCGCTAATGCCGTTGGCCAGGAAAGTAATTCGTTTTCGCCGGAGATCAAACGAGTGGCGGTCTTCAAGAATGGATATGCATTTACCTACCGTGAAGGCGAGGCGGCGGCCAACGGAAATTGGATCTATACGACCAAAACTCCGATCGGTGTTCTGGGAACGGTTTGGGGCTACTCAACAAGTCCGGGCGTGAAAGTGAACCAATTGCTTGCCTCCGAAGTTACAAACCCATCGACGGAAAGGGTCAAGGATATCGCCGAGATCCTGCTCGCAAATGAAGGGAAGCGGATAAGGGTCGTCGATAGCTACAATTCGACCAAGACATACGAAGGCACGTATGAGGTCGTCAGCCCTTATCGAAAGTTTTCGGATGTCCTGATCGCGGAAAATCGGAATCGGCCGGCGTTTGAACTGGCGTTGGTAACGATCATGCTTAAGACCGAAACCGGCATTATGCTTTTGCGGGCAGATACTGTTGGCCGGATAGAGATCCTCGACTCTCAGCCGATCCTGATCAAGCCAAGATCCGAAAAGCAGGTCCGGCTTGGGATCAAAACCGAAGGTGCGAAGGACGGACAAAAGATAACTCTTGGTGTCGCAGCATTGGAACGCGGTATTCGTTGGATACCGGCATATCGCGTCGAGGTAAAAGGCGATCCGATCAAAGAAGCAAAGCTCGAGCTTGAAGCAAACGTGATCAACGACCTTGCGGACCTGAACAATTCGGAGATAAATTTCGTCGTCGGTGTTCCGCATTTTTTGTTTCAGGATACGGCATCACCACTATCGATAAATACCGCTTTTGCCGGTGTCTCGA
>JADLDC010000138.1 GCA_020846885.1 Acidobacteriota bacterium
GGCAGTTTTCTCGGACGCCGTAAAGCTCATACGGTCGTCAAGCGATGCCACCACGCGGCCGTCACGGTTCACAAATTCAAAGTACTCTTCGTCTTTCAACATTCGTATGACGCGTTCCGCTTCAGGATATCGGTGCTGCCTGATCAACAATTCGGCCAGGGTGCGATACGCATAGTCCACGGTCGAAAGAAAACTTTTCTGAATATCCGCGTCAAAGGTCCTGATGCCGCCCCGCAGGCTCTGCAGGATATTCACGGCCTGTTTTCCGTAAAGAACGGCAAGCCGCGGACGATCTAGGGCGCTCCATGAGTTCATTAGATTGTTCAGAACAAGCGCCTGATTCTTGAGGTCGCCTGAAGAGCGGTGAAGCTCAAGCGCCTGGCCGTACATACGCACGGCCGTTCGGTAGTCGCGGTTAAAGTGATAGGCAGCGCCAAGATTCTGAAGTGTTATCGCCTCGGAACTTCTGTTGCCGGATGCACGGCTTATCTCAAGCGCCTTTGTGTATTCGCGGATGGCCTTGTCGGCGTCGCTTGATCGGAGAAACAATCCGGCGCGATTGTTGAGGCCTATCTCCTGAAGGCCTTTGTCAAGCAGGGCCGCCCGCTCGTAAAAGCCCAGGGCCTTTTCGGTTTCACCCTTCAACGCCTCAGCCAGCCCAATGTTGTTCAATGCATATGCCTGGCCCGGCCTATTTCCGAACATCTCCATCATCGCCAGCGCCTGCCCATAGTTTTCAAGCGCTTTGTCGTGTTCGCCCAGGCTGTTGTTGAGAAACCCAAGATTGAGCATCGTCACGGCCCACTGCTGCTTATCTCCTGTTTTCTCCGTCAATTTCAAGGCATCCCGAAAATGTTCGGCCGCCGGCAGATATTCAGCCAGCAGGCTTTCCAGCAGCCCAATATTGTTCAATGCCAGTGCCGTGAGCAGGTCATTCTTTTCCTCGCGCGATATTGCCAAAGCGAGATCGAAGTCTTTCCTTGCATTCTCGCGGTCTCCGGAGTTCATGTAAAACAGCCCGCGGGCGGACAAGACCATCGCCTCGCCGGCCTTATTTCCCTTCATTCGTTCGAGGGCCTCAGCGTATTTGGATGCCGCGTTAATATGATCGCCGGAGGCGCTGTACGCATTCCCGATATGACTGAGCATAAATCCCTGCTCTGTCCGCCGGTCCTTTTGCTCATAGATCCGCAAGGCGCTTTGGTAATAGTTAAGGGCCCGTTCGTACTGGCCCAGATCGAGATAAGCGTCGCCAAGCATCTTCATCGCTTCCTCGAGGCCGAATTTTCGTTCGCTCTTTTCGATCAGCGCCAACGCCCGGTCATAGTTGTCGAAAGCCTCGGCCGTGCGTCCGAGATCGAAGTACGCCTTGCCGGCAAAGAACATAGCAAGCGGCAGAAACTCGGCCATCTCCGGTGCCGTCTTCAGTAAATCGAGCGCTCTCAGCTGATAGTCGAGAGCTTTCTGCTTTTCGCCGAGATTGGTGTAAGCCATGCCTATCTGGGACAGTACGGCCGATCGTTCTTCGGCACCGCCCGACTCGCTCACCAGTTCCCTTGCCCGCTGCGACAGTTCAAGCGCCTTTCGGTTCTCGCCCAGCTTCATATAAGCGCGGCCCGAATCGAAAAGTATCTCGGCTTCGGCCAACTTATCGCCCTTTTCGCCGAGTTCGGCAAATAAGGCCCTTGCCTCTTCGGCTTTCGCGATGGACTCACGAAGTTCGTTTGGGGCTTGCCGGCGCTCCGAAAAGGCTTTGCGCGCGATCTCTTTTGCCCGTTCGCGTTTTGCCGTGATCGTCGCCGCGTCGTTCGGGGTACCGGCCGGAGCGGTCTGACACCGGACATGTGCCGTCCACCCGAAGCAGATGAAAGACGTTATGGCCAGGCCCAGCCATCCTGATCTAATCGATAGTTTTCCCATCCTCCTTTCCTCCGGCCGGGCCGATGATCTCGCCGTATGCCTCAGCTATTTCTTCCTTGTACCGCTTTTTGAAAAAGTCCTTCGCCTTATCGAACATTTCGGTCGCAAGCACGCCGAGCATTACCGGAGCGAAGAATGCCCAGTGCGAAAATGACCAGTAGGTAAAAAAGCTGCACGCAAATGAGAGAACAATAATGAACGGAAGGCTCAACAGGGCCGCCTTGCGCCACGGGAACAAGTGGAACAATGCCATCAGCAGCACGCTGTCAAAGGCGAGCAGCAGGATAAGCGTTACAATGCCGGGCGGTTTGACGCCGCCGCCGCGCAGTTCGGTCTCGATAATGTTTGCGTTGATGGCAAATCCGTCCATCATCCCGAGCGGCGTCATCCGCGTGTCCTCGGTAACGAACGACCCGCTGACGAGCACTAGCTTATCTTTCAAAAGGCCCTTATTTTCCCAGCCGCCATCCGCGAATTTTATAATGTGCGAGGCCGGTACCCTGATCCTTCCTTCGCCGTCCGCACCGCGTGAAAAGCCGATCGTCAGCATATCGTCGTTCGCCTGAAGTTCGGGGAACTTGATCCCCGGACACCGTTCGCGGGCCGTCTCCAATATCGACCATGAGAATGAAGGTGCAATGCCGTCCGTGGTTTTGATCGACCTTGTGTAGTAGCGGGTAATGCCGCGTTCGGCTATCGTCCTCGGAAGGCCCCATCTGATCGGCGTTTTAGCGGTGGAAGGCAACTCGTCTGCTCCAAGCACGGGCTGCATGGAGATGTTCTCGCCGCTTCGAAAATCGCGGACCCAAACGAAATTACCGAGCGGCTTTGCCCTAAATCGGCCGAACTGTTCAAACCCGGTGTCGATGTCTACACCAACCGCACAGGGTTCGCCGCCAGCTACCGCATCGATCAGGCGTTCAAATGCCTCTGGCTGCAACGGGCTTCGCTGGCCGCCGAAAACTTGCGCAAGGTCGCTCTTGTCAATGTCCACGATAACGACATTGCTGTCTTCGGCGGGCATGGACGTTCGCATCTGAATGTCCAGAAACATTCGTTCCAGTTCAGAGAAAAGGCCGGCGCGATTCAGCAGGAATGTGAACAGCAGGGCAAGCACAATCAGCGGCAATGCTTTGACCAAACGCTGCCAAAAACTTTTCTTTTGTTTATTTCTCGTCCGTCGAGACGCTGAACGCTTTTCTATCTCGCCGTCCCCGGTCTGTTTCGGCCTGGCATTTCGACGAATTCGTTTTCGCGCCATTGGTAAGCCCTATTTCGGCGGTCCCTGGGCCAGGCTCTCAAGCGCGGCCC
>JADLDC010000139.1 GCA_020846885.1 Acidobacteriota bacterium
AAGGCAAAATGGATGCTGCTTGCGGTCTCGGCCGTGATGCTGGGATTTGCGGCACTTAGTTTCAAACGAGGATTGAAACGATGATAGAGGTTCGAAATTTAATAAAACGATTCGGAGACTTCGTTGCTGTCAACGGCGTCTCATTCGATATTCGCGAAGGCGAATCCTTCGCGCTTTTGGGGCCGAACGGCAGCGGCAAATCGACCATCCTGAAATGCCTTGCCGGCTTGACCACACCGACAAGCGGCGAGATCCGGATCAGCGGTTTTGACACTCAAGAGAAGCCGCGCGAATCGCGCCGGGTGCTTAGCTATCTGCCGCAGCGTGTCGGTTTTCATGATTGCCTGACCGCCCGCGAGGTGCTTGAATTCTACTGCCGCCTGCGAAAACTGCCGAACGCGAGGATCGACAAGGTCCTGCACGGCTCCGAGTTTGATTTCAATGGCTTTTGTGAAAAGCGCGTAGCCGAATTATCCGGCGGGATGAAGCAAAAACTAGGCCTCGCGGTGGCTTCCCTGCCGGACGCGCCGATACTGCTCCTTGACGAGCCGACGGTCAGTCTTGACCCGGCGGGAGCTATCGCGTTCCGTCAATTTCTTAAGGGATTGAAAGCGAAGGGCAAGACCATTGTCTTTACCTCGCATATGCTTGCCGATGTCGAGGCACTGGCAGACCGCGTTGCGGTATTGGTCGATGGAAAGCTGGTAGCGCTCGAATCAGTCGAGGCCATTCGCCAACGAACAAAGGACCGAAATGAGACGATCGAAGAAGTTTACCTGGATTATGCAAAAGCCAACTAAGCTGTTGTGGCTTGCACTTGTTCTGCTGGCAGCCTGCTCTGCGGGTGAGATCAAGCCTGTACCGATCGAGGACGGCGACATGTGCTCCTCGTGCAAAATGGCGATCAGCGAAAAGCAGTTTGCGGCCGAGATCATAACGGAGGACGAACAGGTGCTAAAGTTCGATGACATCGCCTGTTTGCTCCGCTATCAAAAAGCTCAGGGCGACAAGCTAAAGGCGGCCGCGATATTTGTTACAGATTACGAAACGCGGCAATGGCTCCGCGCCGAAAACGCATTTTTCTCAAGATCAGATGCGGTCAAAACACCGATGGGAGGCGGTATCCTGGCGTTCGGCGACAGAGCGAAGGCAGGAAACGAGGTCCTGAAGTTTGCTGACCTGAAGCATTGAAATTACATCTGCCGTCTTTAACCGGCGCTCTAGCCCGAACGGAATTATTATGGAGATCAACTCGATACTTACGATCGCACGCCAGGAACTCACCGTTGCAATTCGTAACAAATGGACGGTCATCTTCGCGTTCGTTTTTGGCTCGCTCGTCTTGGCGATCTCATATTTTGGGAGCGTGACGGCGGCAGAGATCGGTTTTCAAGGCTTTAATCGTACGACGGCTTCCCTGCTCAGCCTGGTGCTATACCTCATCCCGCTTGTCGCTCTTATGATG
The DNA here is from genome assembly GCA_020846885.1 of Acidobacteriota bacterium. Taxonomy (GTDB): domain Bacteria; phylum Acidobacteriota; class Blastocatellia; order Pyrinomonadales; family Pyrinomonadaceae; genus OLB17. Next base: position 1,466 of record JADLDC010000139.1, read on the forward strand.
GGAACGCAGAGTTTTATGAGCACCGAAGGCGGCGACGACATGCTTTTTGCCCAACCGGTATTGCGAAGCGAAGTGCTCCTTGGCAAACTTCTCGGGCTTTTTGCCGCTCTTGTGACCGCAACGTTTGTTGGCTTTGGGCTTGGCGGCCTTGTTATCGCGACGCAGACCGATGCCAATGATTTTACCGGCTATCCAATATTTGTCGGGCTTTCACTTTTTTTGTCCCTTATCTTTTTGTCGTTGTCAATGCTCGTCGCCGTTGGCTGCAAGCGGCGGACGAGCGCGTATGGCGCCGCGCTTTTGGTCTGGTTCTTTTTTGTTATTTTCTACGATCTTCTCGTTCTCGGCGGATCGCTTCTGTTCAAAGAACGAACCGCTAATTACTTTATATTCGCCTCACTTTTTGGAAATCCGGTGGACATCGTCCGCGTCGCCGGGCTTCTTTCATTGAAGGGCGAAGAGGTATTCGGCGCCGCGGGAGCAGCACTTCTAAAGTTCTTAGGCGGCGAATGGCGGGCCATCGCGGCCTTGATCTTCAGTCTTATATTTTGGGCCGCTACACCCACGCTGATCTCATTCAGGCTGTTAAGGAAGCAGGATATCTAGCGTTTTGAGGGTCCTGTCTTTCTCGTGGAGAGCGTATATCAGCTGTGTCACGAAGAAAGATCATAGTTTTAGCTTCCCTGCTGGTGCTTGCGGCCGCTATTACCACCGCGAGCATTCTGGCTTATAAATATTTTGACGCCGAACTTGCCGAACAGGAGCACTACGATCGTGATGAGACACAATTGATCGTGACCGACCTGGCTGGGACACAGACGAAACTGTTTCGTGCGGGTGCTCATATGGACGCCGCGGTACCTGTCGGTCAATATGGCGGCCAGCCGATCTGGCTGGCGAAAGGCAATTACTTTCTCGAAGCACGCCACGCCGATGCAAGCGCTTTTTATCCGATAGCGATCCAGGGATATCGGGCCGGGACAGAAACCGACGACACCTTTGCGGTCACGATACGCCCGATCCCGGACGCCTCGCCGCCCACTTCCGGGTCACAATTCGTATTCATTCCAAGCGGCCATTTCCTTTTCGGTGACCGGTTGAACCCGCGTGAACCGCATCTTGTCTGGACGCAGGGCTTCTTTATCGCGCAATACGAAGTTACGAATGCCGAATTTCGGAATTTCCTTGCCGCCCCGGACGGCTACGGTGACGATCAGAATTGGACCGACGCAGGCAAGGTTTGGAAGTCACGCTCGGCGTGCAACGCATCAGCAAAATTATCCCCAACGGACGCTGAGTTCAAGCGATTTGGGCATGACGAACTCCCGGTAACCCAGGTCACCTGGTTTGAGGCCGCGGCATACTGCCGATGGCTGACAAGAAAGCTGGGGGACGGCCGCTGGCTCTATTCCTTACCCACGGAAGGCGAATGGGAAAAAGCTGCCCGCGGCCCGGATAACTTCGATTACGCACTGGCCGAAAAATTGAGCGACGCGGAAACGCCTTTCTATAACTGGAAGAAAAATCCACTTGCTGAGATCACTGTGGTCGGGGCAAGCAACGCGGCATTTCGTCCGAACCGTTACGGCGTTTTCCATTTGGGCGGAAATGTTGTCGAGTGGACGCAAGGGCTCTATAAGCCGTTCAACCGTGAAAAGCCCTATCAAGCGGATGACGGCCGCAACCGCGAGGACACGGACGGGGTGCGCGTGGTCCGCGGAGGTTCATGGTACAGCGCAAGCGCCGCACTAATGTATATCCCGTACCGCGACACGTTTCAGCCTGAGGTATTTCATCACGATCTTGGTTTTAGGATCGTCGTACGGAATTTGATGCAATAGGAAAACTTGTGGATCGCAACAGTGGAATCGTAAGTACTTTTGTGCCCTTTGTGTCTTCAACTTGGTGATCTTTGCGTTAAGAAAACCCCTCAACACAAAGGCCGCAAAGAGCGGACACAAAGTTCACGAACGAAGAAGAAGAGATGGGCAAGAACCTGCTCGCAAATTACTAGCACAGGCCGCTAAGAAAGCAGCCCGGCGGCACGCGCCTGCTCTTCGATCTCCGCGGCGAGCGGAAACAGAACATTGTTCTCAAGGTGAATATGCTGCCGCAGGTCTTTCTCTAATGCTTCGAGGCCCGAATAAAGCTCGCGAATACCTTGCCCGGCGCCGTCCGGCAGGGTGTATTCGGCCGTAATGCTCCGCATTTTATTGAGGATATTGTTGGTTTCGTCGTGTTCCCACGCGAGCATCCGCTCGGGGTTTCTGACCGAAATGAAAGCCGGAGCTTTCAAAGGCCTGCCCTGCCCCAGAGCTTCGTCCATCGATCTGATAAACGGGAAAAGGTCTGTTTCCTCTTTCTTTAGATGAGAAAAAAGATCGTTGCACAGCGTCAAAAATCTAAGTTGCAGATCTCGAAGTTCCGGGTTCCGCTGGCCATCCTCACTGCAGACGGCTTCCATCAGCACCGCCAACCGAAAAGCTTCGTTTCGGGCAAACACATGATGTTTCTTGACGATATGATCTATCAGATCGGATGCCGACTTTTGTTGGGGAAGACCGCCATCAATGTCCGCGATCGCCGATCGTTCAAGTTCGAGGGCCGCCGCCTGCACATCGACACCGGCCGCTTCGCAGGCATCCGTCAGGGATAGGTGGCCGCGGCACCAGTAGTCGATATTCAACCGCTCAAGGGCGCGCGTAGCCTGTGGGTTCTCCAGTGTGATCTCACGGAGGGTTTTTGTTTTAATGACCGCCATTGGACTGAACCTCCTCGATCAGTTCATCGGTCGAGATCATATACCCATGTGGTTGCCGGGACCGCCCAGACCGTATGGCCGCCAAGCGTTCCCGGTCCTTGTATAAAAGAGCCGGACCGGGAGACTGCCCTCAAGTCCCTGCCAAAATTCGAATGCATTGGGACGCAGGACATAAGCTCCCCACGTGCCCGGCTGGCTCGTTCGGACGGCTTGCCAGCGTTTTGCCCGTTTAGTAAATTTTTGTGTCAGAAAGCCGTGGACCGGGCCGGCTTGCTCTGACCGCAAGCCCAGGCTTCCATTCAATGGACCGATCAGGGCCGCCGCTGTATCAATCGTACCCTGTGACACCACTCCTTCGACACGGACCTGCCTTTCCAATTCGGCCCAATAAAAAAGCAGGGCCGCATGCGGATTTTCCGACAGCTCCCGCCCCTTCCGCGAGTTGTGGTCCGCAAAAAAGACAAAACCGCTCGAATCAAAGCTTCGAAGCAAAACGATCCTTGCCGAGGGCATCCCGCCCGCCGCGGCTGTTGCAAGGACCATTGAATTTGGTTCAGAAACGCCCGCTTTGATGGCTTCAGCAAGCCAAACCTCAAATCGTTCGAACGGATCGTTAACTACCGCCGCCGTGGCAGGCATTGGCGCCTCACCGTCACTCTCCGTCCGGGCGTTCGACATTAGGCGCTTCCCTCGCCAGCATTGTCGAAACTAAAAAAGGCTGGCTCGCACTTCTTGCATTCAAGCTCGGCACCCAGTTTTTCGTGTCGGCCTTCGTCAGTAAGCACCCATTCGCGAGTGATCAGGGGCGGCTTGTGACGGACATGTTGATAATGCCCGCATTCAAGTTCCGCCCGCCAATCGCCCACGTCGTCCTGATCAAAGTTTATGATCTTGCGTTTCACATTTTGAAGCCGGCCACCGCGAACGTATCAGGTTCCACTTCTCATCTTCTTCGGTGGTTTCAGAAAAACGAACTACCGAAGAAGAGGGGTAGCGGGCCGGGTGGATACGAATCAGATCGTACACCCGGCCGAACACCAACTATACATCATGCCGCTGCGAGACACCGTTGTTCGAGGTCAACAGCCGCCGGGAACAGCACGTTGTTCTCGAGGTGAATATGCTTATGCAAGTCCTTTTCCAGATCCTGCAGGCCCGCGAACAGAGCAGTATAGCTCGGGCAGGCACCTTCCGGCAGCGTGTAGTCCGATGCGATCTCTCGCATTACCCGCAGCCTTTCGCCATCCTCTTCGTGGTCCGCCATCATCATTCTGATCGGGTTTTGGACCGTTCCAAAGTGCGATGGTCCCGCGGTCCGCTGATTTACGACCGAAGATTCGAGGTCCTGAATGAACGGGAACAGCACGCCCTCTTCCTTTCGCATATGCGGTATCAAACTTCCCGCCAATTCATGAAAGATCGCCTGAAGCTTGAACAATTCCGGATGATGCTCACCATGCCGGCGGCATACTTTTTCCATCAACGGCTTCAGGCGTTCGATCTCCTCGACCGTGAAAACGTGATGTGTTGCAATGATATAATCGATCAGTTCCGAAGCGGACCGGTGTTCTGGAAGGCCGGTTTCGGCACCGTGGCTTGCCATCACCGATTTGATCCTCTCGGCCAGCACCTGCTCGTCCAATCCCGCTTCCTGGCAGACATCGGCCAGAAGTTTGCGGCCGCCGCAGCAGTAATCGATCTTGAATTCTTCAAAAACACGGGTCGTCGCGGGAACTTCGAGAGCGATCTCGCGAATCGTCTTGGTTGCGAATGTTTGCATTAAATATAAAGCCTCCTAAGCTTATTGATCCAATGTTAGCCAATATTCAGCGAAGATTTAGTGACATAAGTCACGACAATCTTTTTTTCGGTTATTATTGAATGTTGATATGAAATTGCTGCCTTCGGTACCCGATATTCTTTATTCAGACCATGGTGAATTGGACACGCTCCTTCACGCTACTCTCGAAGCCCTTGACGCTGGCGATGTGGCCCGAACCTTTGAGGAGCTGGATTTCTTTTGGGCGCGCCTTGCGATGCACATTCGCGCCGAGCACCTTCGGCTTTTCCCGGTTGTCAGGGAAGTGGCCGAAAGGTCGGCTGAACTTACCGATATTCCGCTCTTGCTTGATGGACTGCGGGAAGATCACGACTTCTTTATGCGCGGACTGGCCAGAGCGATAAAAGCCCTGCGGCTGGTGTTTCATTTTGGTAATGAGGAAGAGACATTTGCGATAGTTCGCGATCTGATCGGCGAGATCGCGGCCCGTTTGAAGATACACAATCAGATCG
>JADLDC010000140.1 GCA_020846885.1 Acidobacteriota bacterium
GCCCGGAATATGATAATCTTTCCGTTCGCGATCTATAAATAACATTGAACCATATCGCTGTATTCAGTTATGGATAAATTTTTGATCAGGGGCGGCCAGGCACTTAAAGGAAGAGTAGAGATCAGCGGCGCAAAGAATTCGGCCCTGCCTTGCCTTGCGGCCGCTTTGCTTACTGATGAGACGGTAATTTTGCACAATGTGCCTTACGTAAAGGACCTGATCACTCAGCGCCGTCTGCTTGAAGACCTCGGTGCCACGGTTCTTACGCCTGAATTGCGGACTCACAAGATAACCGCCAGGAATATTGCTACCTTTGAAGCCCCTTATGAGCTCGTTAAGACCATGCGTGCCAGTGTGTTAGCACTTGGCCCCCTGCTGGCCCGGTTCGGACAGGCGCGCGTGAGCATGCCGGGCGGCTGCGCGATCGGTACGCGGCCGATAGACCTTCATCTTAAGGCTTTTGAACAATTAGGCGCCGTGATCGAGCTTGAATCCGGCGATGTGGTTGCCCGGGCACCAAAAGGGCGGCTGGTCGGAGCCGATGTTGATTTTGAAAAAGTGACGGTGACCGGGACTGAGAACGTGATGATGGCTTCATCTTTGGCTTCAGGTCGAACGATCATCCGAAACGCCGCCCGCGAGCCGGAGATCGAAGACCTGGCCGAATTGATGAATCGAATGGGTGCGAGGATAAAGGGAGCCGGTACCGAAACTATCGAGATCGATGGAGTCGATGGAATGAGCGGGGCCGAGCATACCATCATACCCGACAGGATCGAAACCGGAACATTTATCGTCGCGGCGGCCATAACCGGCGGCGAGGTGGAAATAACGCGCTGCGATCCCACCCATCTGCGTGCCGCCATCGAGAAACTAGGCGAAGCGGGTGTTGAGATCGACGAACTAAATCAAAGCACTTTGTCCGTTCGCCGCTCAGCTTCGGGGCTGAAGGCAAAAGATGTGACCACCGAGCCGCACCCGCTGTTTCCGACCGATATGCAGGCACAGTATATGGCCCTGATGACACAGGCCGATGGCGATTCGGTAATAAGGGAAACGATCTTCGAAAATCGCTTTATGCACGCTTCCGAATTGATCCGAATGGGTGCCAATATCTCGATCCACGGAAATGAAGCCACAGTTCACGGCCCGACGCCGCTTTCCGGTGCACGCGTGCTGGCATCCGATCTTCGGGCCTCGGCATCTTTGGTACTGGCAGCCTTGTGCGCAAACGGTGAAACGCTTATCGATCGTGTTTACCACATCGACCGCGGTTATGAGACGATCGTTAGAAAGCTGCGGGCATTGGGCGCTGATATTGAGCGGATAACGGACCATGTCGCATCGAACGCAGAAGCCGGGTCCAGCCCGGGGTAACAGACTTTGCCGTGTCTTCTCAGTTTTCCATTTGTTGGAAATTTCGTAAACGCGGCCTTCCGCGAGATAGCGGCGAAAACGTAAATTCGGCCTATGAATGAACAGGATTGCATTTTCTGCAAGATCGCGGCGGGCCAGATACCGTCGGACCGCGTTTTTGAGGACGACGTATGTGTTGCGTTCAACGACATCACGCCTCAGGCACCGACGCATATTTTGCTTATTCCGCGTGAGCACGTTGATTCACTGGACAAGGCCGCGGGCGTCCAAAAGGAAATGCTTGGGCATCTGCTGCTTACGGCAGCCGAGATCGCACGGGACAAGGGGTTTGCCGATGATGGCTATCGCGTCGTCGTAAACACAAATGCGGATGGCGGGCAAACGGTATTTCATCTTCATGTCCACCTTTTAGCCGGACGGCCATTTGTATTCCCGCCGGGGTGATCGCCAGTTATTTATGTCAAAGTTCTTGTTCTGCATCATTCTCAGTCTGGCAGCGTTGTCGTTGGCTGGGTGTTCGGGCAATAGCCCGGACGCAAATAGCGTCCAGGTCGGCAACGGCGATATCGGTTCGCTGCCGATAGCGGATATTCCGTCTGAATTTGTTTCCGCGCCAGACGCTTTCCTCGCCGGAAATCGCCTTTTTGACGCGGGCGAGACGGAGCGGGCCATCGATGCCTATTATCAGGCAGTAAAGATGGACCCTGATCTGGCCGAGGCGTGGTTCAAACTCGGCGTCGCATATGCGCTGGTCGAATCGGAGATCGGCCAGCCTGACCAGGCAGCAGTAGATTCAACACCGGAGGCCACATCGAAAAAGGCCCAGGAAAAGAAGAAGAACTCTGAAAAGGCATTTGAGAGTGCGGCCGCTGCCTATAAGCGGCTTCTTGAGAAGAACCCGGATGACGATAACGCTCATTTTTATCTGGGGTTGACGTACAACAAATTGAACGAAGACGAGGATGCGGCAAAGTCGCTCCGCGAAGCCGTAAAGCTCAAGCCTGAGAACGCTGAGTATCAGACCGAGCTTGGGTCGATATATATAAAACTCGCAAAATATTACGAAGCCGTAACCGCGTTAAAGAAAGCCATTGAACTGGACCCGGAGAACCTGAAAGCCCAGGACCTGCTTGAGGATGCTGAGGCCGGCAAGAAGCGGATCGAATTTGTCCCGCCAAAGAAGGATGACGACAAGGGAAATTCGAACGCCAATGCCAATAGCGACGCTAACGGGACGTCAGGAGACAAACCGCCCGCGGCCAACGCGAACACGTCCGTAAAGCAGCCGGCCAAAGCCGTCAAAACGCCGCCCGTGCCATCCCGAACACCAAAACCGTAATTTGCATCAAAATAACACAGGCAACACCGCAAATAGTGTGTCAGCTTGACATCCAACAGCCGTGCGTATCAAATAATCCTCGTAGAGGATGTCTGAAAACTTTAACCGACTCCAAGCGAGGTGCAATTTGAACGCGGATCGGGCGGATAGAACGGATCAACGCGGATCAGGAACGGATCAGATCGGTAAGAATCCGCGAAAATCCGCTTTATCCGCGTTCAAAATTGGCTTGATTCCCTTAGACATTTAGATTTTCCACTACCAAATTATGAAGATCGATCTCGACACTTCGCCCGCGGTTACGCTTGAACGCAAAGTGCGTATGCATGAGGTGCGCGAGGCGATTATCGACAGGCTCGCACGCGACCTGCCCACTGAGATCGATCTTGAACGATTTTTGAATGTGGTCGTCTCCGAGATCGGCAAGATGATCGGAGCGGACCGGTGCGATCTTCTTCAATTGAACGACGCGCAGGAATTGAAGATCAGCCATGAATGGCGTGCCGGCCCATCTGTGCCTGAAAGCAAAGGTACCGTCATCCCGTTCCCGGCCGAACAGCTTCTGGAACGGTTCGATGTTTCGAAACCGATCAAGATCAATGATATTGCGCAGCATAAAGATCCGACACTGCGTTTTTTTGCAAAGGCGCTTGAGACCAGATCGCTGCTGATCGTCCCGATCACGTTAACGGGCCAGGTGATCGCCCTGTTGGGCCTGCACGATACGCATAAGGCGCGTGAGTGGAACGATGAAGATATTGCGTTTCTGCAATCTACCGCGCGGCAGCTCGCCATAGGCTATCGCTACACAAGCATTTTTGTCGCACAGCAAAAAGACGCAAAGCGGACCAAGGCATTGCTTGAGATAGCGAACCGGTTGAATTCGCATTCAAATTTCAGCGATGTAGCGGACGGCGTCCTTGAACGGGCGATCGAGCTTGTTGGGGCCGATTACAGCGCGCTCGGCGTACTGGACGAAACGGGCAAACGCATATCGCTTGTCACTTTCAAATCGGCCGAGGGCGTCAAGCCTTCGCGTGTGCTGAAATTGGTCGAGCAGCACGGAAAGTCGATGAAGGTCGATACTTTCAGCGCGATCGCCGATATGATGCGCGAAGGCCGGACGGTCCACGTCAATGATTCGCAACTTCCGCTTGCGATCCGGCTGATCTTCAAGACGCAGTTGGGTGCAAAGTCGGCACTGGTCGCTCCGGTCCGGGTTGGCGGCCAGGTATTCGGCCTGCTCGGTTTTGTATGGGGAAAGCAGAGCGAGTTTGCCAACCATGACATTGCGTTGGTTGACGGCATCGCCGACCAGATCGGCACGGCGCTTGAGCGCGACCAGCTATCGGCCGAGGTAATGAGGCTCAAGAGCGAACTTTACCAACGCAGCAGCGAGATAATAGGCCAGGCACCGTCGATCCGCCGTGCGATCGAACTTGCATTGAACGTTGCAAGCACCCCGACGACGGTGCTTGTGCAGGGCGAATCGGGAACGGGAAAGGAACTGCTCGCAAACCTGATCCATTTCAATTCGGGCCGCGGCGACAAGCCGTATATCAAGATAAACTGCGGCGCGATACCGGAAACGCTGCTTGAATCGGAACTTTTCGGCCATGAGAAAGGAGCATTCACTGATGCCCGCGCACAGCGCCGTGGCCGATTCGAGGAAGCGGACGGCGGAACGCTGTTTCTGGATGAGATCGGCGAAATGTCGCCTCAGGCACAGGTGCGGTTGCTTCGCGTTCTGCAGGACGGCGAGCTAACACGCGTCGGCGGAAGCGAGGTGATCAAAACCGATGTTCGCGTCATTGCCGCGACGAACATCGACCTGGAACAGGCGATAGAAGCCGGCGAATTTCGCCGCGATCTATACTATCGGCTCTCTGCATTTCCCATCACTCTGCCGCTCCTGCGCGAACGCTCCGAGGACATTCACCCGCTTGTATTCCATTTCCTCGAAGGCTTTAAGGAAAAGACCGGGCGATTTGTGACCGGTATTTCAAAGGAAGCATTGCGTGCCCTGATCAGTTATGAATGGCCGGGAAACGTGCGCGAGCTTGAGAACGCTATCGAACGGGCCGTTATCATTGCTTCAGGCCGCCAGATCGAGCTTGACGATCTGCCCGAACCCATCAGCAACGCCGCCGCCGCCGCCGATGCCCACGTTCGCCAGGAACGCGCCCGGGCCGCCGGCCAGGGCCGCTCCATCGGCCTCGAGATCGAACTGCCCGCCACAATGGAAGAGATCGAACGGCTGGTTATCGACGCAACTCTCGATTACACCGAAGGCGACAAATCGCGCGCCTCACGGCTGTTGAATATTGGTCGGAAGACGTTGTATAGGAAGTTGGGTGCAGAATGAGTCTGAGAATCCAGGGCCTAGTTTGGCAAGATTAGGATGAATGCAACGAAAATACAGAAGACACTCGATGAATTGCGAGAACGTGCGGAATCGGAAGTTGTTGAATTCAAGGGATCGGTTAACGACAATTATTCAACTAGTGATATAGGCAAGTATTTTTCGGCTATCGCAAATGAAGCAAATTTGAAAGGCTTAAGGTATGGGTGGTTGATCTTTGGAGTCGATGACAAGGGCAGAAATGTAATTGGCACGACCTACCGGAATGATGCCGAAAGGCTTAACTCCCTCAAGCTGCAGATCGCTGAAAACACAACTGGACGTACTTCCTTTATCGATATTTATTCGTCGAACTTACCTAGCCGCGTAATTCTGTTCTGTATTCCGGCTGCTCCTCGTGGAATTCCAGTTGCTTGGAAGGGCCACTTTTATGCGCGCGAAGGCGAAAGCTTAGTTCCTCTCGGGATCGAGAAAATTGAGCGAATCAGAAAAGCCCTCAACTTTGAAGACTGGAGCAAGCAGATCTGTCTTGAGGCCACAATCGATGATTTAGATGCCCGAGCCATAATTCGCGCCCGCGACTTGTTTAAGCAGCGGTTTCCAGACATTTCCTCTGAAGTCGATGAATGGGATGACCCCACCTTCCTAAATAAGTCAAAAGTTTCCATTCAGGGGCAAATCACAAATACCGCGATAATTTTGTTGGGCAAATCTGAATCGGAACATTTTATTAGCCCAGCTGTTGCAAAAATTCGTTGGCTTCTCAAGGATTCTAAGGGAAATGACAGAGATTATCTAATTGGTACCTGTCCTTTGATTCTTTCGATTAATGAGATTTTTGGAAAGATTCGAAATGTGCTCTACAGGCTTGAGAAGCGTGACGAGTTGTTTCCAGAGGAAATGCTTCAATACTCGCCCGATTTGATTTATGAGGCCTTGAATAATTGTATAGCCCATCAAGATTATACATTTGGGGCGAGAGTAAATGTTATTGAGAAGGAAGATGAAATAATCTTTACAAATTATGGAGATTTCATTCCAGGATCAGTTGAGAAGGTATTAGAGGATGACGCACCAGAGGAACGATACCGGAACGATTTCCTTTGTACGGCAATGTTTAACTTTCGCATGGTACAAACGCGCGGCGGAGGAATTAGAATGATGTTCAAAGAACAGGCGGAACGTCATTTCCCGCTTCCAGAGTATGATCTCTCTGACAATAAGGTGAAAGTGACGATTGTCGGAAAAGTTCTGGACATTGACTATGCCAGTGTGCTCGCTAGGGACGAAACTCTCACGTTACCAGAGATTGTGATGCTCGATAAGGTGCAGAAGAAAAAGAGGTTAACGCCGGCTGAATTCCACCATTTAAAAGGGATAGGCTTGATCGAAGGAAGGCGCCCTAACGTCTACATTTCGGCTAAGGTAGCCGAAAGAACGGGTCAGAAAGCGACTTATGCAAAGTTCAGAGCATTCGATTCGTCGTATTATCAGGATCTGATACTTCAGGCTTTGAAGGGCCACGGCACGTGTTCCCGACAGGATTTTGATGAATTGATTCACGACAAGTTACCGGACTGGATGACTGAACGTCAAAAGAAGACGAAAGTTGGTAATCTCTTATACGGTCTTAAGAAACGTGGAAGAATTGAGAACTTAGGAAGTGATCGAAACCCCGCGTGGGTTCTCATTGATGAGGGCATTAAGGAGAATTAAGTAGTATTTAAGGAGATCTTTTAAGGGCGGGCTGTCGTAAATACATGAAAATAAGGATTTTACAGTTGCAGTCACTCATATAAAAAGGAGAAAGTAAGTAGATGTAGCCACGAGCACGAGACGCTCGCAAATAACAATCAATTCGCCCCAAATCTTGTGAAACCTTCCTTCCCCTCAACTGCATTGGTGAGAAAATTATTCCTTCCCCCGCCGACGATCCACGTTTCGATATTTTCTTTCTGACATATCATCGCGGCTTCTAGTTTTGAATTCATGCCGCCGGTGCCGAAGCCGGAGTCGCGTTCCTGGACCAGCCGTTTTGCTTCGGCGATATTTTGGACCTCGGGAATCAATTTTGCGTCCGGATGGAGATGCGGATTTTTGTCGAACAGGCCGTCGATGTCGCTGACGAGGACGAGGATGTCGGCGCCGATAAGGACGGCGACGAGGGCCGAAAGCCGGTCGTTGTCGCCGAGGAGTATTTCCTCGACTGCGGTCGTGTCATTCTCATTGATGATCGGCAGATACGAATACTTGATCAGCTCGGTGATGGTGTTCAAGGTATTCTGCCGCGAGGTTTCATTCTCGAAATCGCGATAGGTCATCAGGCACTGCGCGGTCTGGATGCCAAGATCGCCAAAGACCTCATTGTACGTCCGCA
>JADLDC010000141.1 GCA_020846885.1 Acidobacteriota bacterium
GACACCATCCAGCCGGCCCTGCGCGACCGGATGGAGATCATCGTCCTGTCAGGTTATACCGAGGAAGAAAAGTACGAGATCGCCAGACGGCACCTTGTTCCAAAACAGATCGAAGAGAACGGGCTTGCAAAAGACGATGTCAAATTCGACCGAAAGGCGATCCTGAAAATGATAACCGAATACACGCAGGAGGCCGGTTTGCGGCATCTCGAACGCGAGATCGGCAAAGTTGCCCGCAAGGTTGCACGGCAAAAGGCAGAGTCTGACAACAGGTTCAAGCCAATGCGTGTTACATCGGATAATTTGAAAGAGTTCCTCAGAAGCCCAAAGATCTTTATGGAAGGCGCTCTGAAGAAAGACCAGATAGGGACGGTCACGGGCCTTGCGTGGACGGCGGTGGGCGGCGACATCCTGTTTATCGAGGCGATCAAAACGAAGGGCAAAGGAAAGCTGATGCTCACGGGCCAGCTTGGCGAAGTTATGCAGGAATCGGCCCAGGCGGCGTTTTCGTATGCTAAAGCAAGGTCAGCCGAGCTTGGGATTCCGGACGAGGTGTTGGAAAACTACGATATCCATATTCATCTGCCTGAAGGGGCAATACCGAAAGACGGCCCAAGCGCGGGAATCACGATGGCAACGGCGCTCGTTTCGGTCCTTGCCCGCCGTCCGGTCCGTAAAGACGTTGCGATGACCGGCGAGATCACATTGCGTGGCAACGTGCTCCCGGTTGGCGGAGTCAAAGAAAAGTTGCTCGCAGCCCGACGGGCAAAGATCAAAACGGTCATTTTGCCGGCGCCAAATGCACGCGACCTGGAAGACCTTTCACAGGAAGTAAGGGACGATTTGAACTTTGTTTTCGTAGAGAATGTAAGCCAGGTGTTTGCGACGGCCCTTTTGGAAGCAAAACAGCCCGCAAAACATGCACGAAAGGCCGCCTGACACGGTACGGCCGGTGATCCATCCGCCGCCGTAAAACATTGACCAAAAGGCGGCGCCGTGATAGATTAAGATGGGTCAATTGCGGCCTGGCGCGAGATATTTAACGACAAACTCAGGAACTTTTTCAGCTTGGGAGCGTTAGAATTGTAGATATCGCTATTAGCGTTTTTCATGGCCCTCCAGGCCTACTGGAGGTGCCGTCACCTTAAATTGAGCGGCCGGCCAAACATACGGTCGTACAAAGTTCGCCCTAACCCTTCGAGTTAGAAGTGACGAGGAGTATAGACGAAATTTGATGACGAGATCTATTTACAGGGTTATCCCTGTGTTTGCACTTATATTTGGTTTTTTCGGCGCCGCGGTGTTTGCCCAGACCGCGGGCGTCAGCAACGTTCCTCCGGCAGTCCAACAGGTCCAGGATTCGATCAGGAAGGTCCTTGACGATTCGGGACGAAACTTTCATGAAGGTATGGTCGCGTTAAAGGCGAACCGACGCTCCGATTCCGGCGCGGCGTTCGACAGGTCGGTCGAAACATTTTTGATGTCCACGCTCGACATACAGCGCGATAAGTCGCTTCAAAGCTGCTATAGCCAGCTGATCGAGACCATCTACCGGATCGAGTTTCCTAACGCCAGCCAGCCGCCGCAGATCAGGAGCCTTTCGGCTACCTGCCAGTGGAAATGGAATGACGTCGATATGAAGCTGGCGGACGACGTTGCGGCGATAACAAAGACATTAAAGCCTTCCGCATCAGCAGTTGCGGTCAACGGAAATACACCGGCCGGAGCTCAGGCGCCGACGGATGCGATCATCGGCTTTAATGAACAGGGATTTGAGCCTTCGCCGCGTGATGAACTGGCAAAGCTTGAATTGACCCCTGAAGAACAAGAGGTCGAATCGAACCCTGAGGCCCAGCAGCAATATCAATATATTCAAGTCGCGGTGTCGAACAGATCACTCGGATTTTCCTTTCAGGTCCACCCGATGATCCAGCAGTACATCAATTATTACCGCGGGCGCGGCCGCTCCACAATGGAGATAGGCTTGTATCGCTCGGGAATGTTCATGCGAATGGCCCGCCGCATCTTCCGCGAAGAAGGTGTGCCGGAGAATGTTGCATGGCTCGGCCAGGTCGAAAGCACCTGGAAACCGACGGCACTCTCGTGGGCCGCGGCTTCCGGCCTTTGGCAGTTCATTCCGGGAACCGGTGCACGATATGGCCTTCAGCGGACAGCGTATGTTGATGAGCGAAACAGCTTTGACGAAGCCACCAGAGCATCTGCACGGTATTTAAAATTCCTTGCAAATCGCTACGGCGGCAACTGGGAACTGGCAATGGCGGCGTATAACTGCGGTGAGGGCAACGTTGATCGTGCCATCCGCCGGGCAGGTACTTCCAACTTCTGGGCGGCGTATCCTTATCTGCCGCGTGAGACGCGTAATTACGTGCCAAATATCCTTGCGACCATTTTGATAGCAAACAATCCGGGACAGTATGGTTTTGGCCACGTTCGGCCGGCACCGCCGCTGCTGTATGACAGGATCCGCGTTCCGGGTTCGACGAATCTGAGCATTCTCGCTCAGGCGTCAGACACGAGCGTCCAGTATCTGCGCTATTTGAACCCGCACCTGCGCAGCAACACAACGCCGCCGGAGCCGTATGTGATCAATGTTCCGCCGGGCAAGGCGAACGAGGTCGTTGCGGTATTCAAACGAATTCCGGCATCCAGGATCAATAACAGCACACTGGCCAATTCGGTTACCGGAGAAACCTGGCAAACCATCGCTAATCGGACTGGTGTAGGCGTTGGCGAATTGATGGCCGCAAATCCCGGAATGAAACAGCCGCGCGGAAAGGTTTTTGTCCCGGTCAATGCGAACAAGATCAATACGATCTCGTACACGCGGCCGACAAATGTGCCTGTCACGGGCAGCGGAATTCAGGTCGTCAAGGCCCAGGCCGGCGATACGGTTGCAAAACTGGCCGCTCGTCACGGGGCCGATCCGACCGAAGTTGCAAAATATAATGGGCTGCTGCCGAATTCAGTTCTCGGCGCGGGCCGCGAGATAAAGATACCGGGCAAGTAAAATTGTCCTGGTAGTGATCTGTCGAGGCTGTCCTTAAATAGGGCGGCCTTTTTTTGACAAGGAAACCGGCTTTGGGAACTTCTGTTGTTGGTTGAGAAAAATCCGCCCGCGCAGGTAAACTTTCGCAAGTGAAATTCTGGATATCACGAAATTCTGAAGTATCAATTCGCGAACAGATCTCAACTCAGGTTCGGCTCGGTGTGGCCAGCCGCGATCTTTTGCCGGGAGAAAAACTTCCCAGCACCCGCGAACTGGCCCGCCGCTTCAAGATACATCCTAATACGGTCTCGGCCGCGTTTCGTGAGCTTGCGGCCGAAGGGACGGTCGAGTTCAGACAGGGAAGCGGCGTTTTTATTGTTTCAGATGCCGGCGGCCGGGCGGGCCTGGGCGAACTCTTCTCGAGGTTCCTTGAGCGGGCCGAGGCAGCTGGTTATTCACGGCAGGAAGTTGATGAGTATATCCGCGAACGCCCGTCGCTCCGCCCGCGAAATGGCATTTTGGTTATTGAATCGGACGTTGAATTAAGGGCGATCGTGATCGAAGAGATCAGGCGGTTGACCGGAATTCAAGCCGATGGTACTACCTTTGAGGAGTTTGCCGAGAAACCGGTGTGTAATGGTGCGACGCTCACTGCCATGTTCGACGAAAAGGAAAAGCTCAGCCCGATCTTGCCAGCTGGATCGCAATGCATATTCCTCGACGCGAACTCGGTACCCGGATCACTGGCCGGCAAAACGCCGCCGGCAGCGGATGAGCTGATCGCGATAGTTTCGGGCTGGGGAAAATTTCTTGTCCTGGCTAAATTGTTCCTGATGGCCGCTCAGATCGAACCTGAAAGGTTCGTTGCCCGCCTGACCAGCGATCGCGGCTGGCGAAAGGGGATCGATCAGGCGTCCGTCATAATCTGCGACTCGCTCGCCGCCGCCAATTTTCTCGATGACCCTCGGGTTCGTATATTCCCGCTGGTTGCTGCCGGATCACTCGAACGGCTGCGAGAGTTTGCCTGACCTTATCGCTTGTCTTCGCGAATATCGACTATCGTTATCTCTCGCACAATGCATTCGTTCCTGATCATCCTATAGTTGTCGTTCTCAACCTTCATAACAGCAAAGTCATTGTCCGTAACGATGGTCAGCCAGTGCCGCTCCTTTTTTCTCGGCAGCAGGAAAAATGGAATACCGGTCAAGGCAGTTAGCGCGATCGTTGTGCCTAGCGACAACGAATAGAACGGCTTTTTCGAATACGAATGCTCGGCCGAACGGATGTCGGCGTATTTGAACTCTTTGAAATACTTGCCCGTCCTTCGCGACTGGATCTTGACCGAGTCCGCCTCGAACATCATCACCGCATTTACCTGTCGCGTGTCCTTCTTTCCGGGGTTCGGGTTGGCGAGTATCTCCACCTCATAACGATTTACCTTTTCCTGCGCGAAGCTGTGCGGCACGTGGATCAAAAGCCCGATGAGCAGAAGGCCGGTAAGTTGTTTCGTATTGAATGCCATAGTTCAGATAGTTAAATCAAAACAGGTTCGGAACAATTTGTGGTACGGGCTGTGACAGTTTGTGAACTGTCATAGTCAATCTGGGCCATGTCCCGGATCACGCCCCGACTGACGTGCGGGCTTTTGCAGCGATGAATGACTTCATGCCCTTACTGTGTGCGGGCCTCTGCAATGAGCCGCTTGACAGAGGTATAAAATGTAACTAAACTTGTTACAGTTATGGCGGCGAATAGTCAGTTTTCAATGGCGGTGCATGTATTGACGGTGCTTGCTCGGCATGAGGGCGAGAAGATCAAATCGGAGAAGATCGCGTGTAGTGTCAATACCAATCCGGTTGTCATTCGTCGTCTTTTAGGGCAGTTGGCACAGGCCGAACTGGTTGAATCGCAAACCGGTGCCGCCGGAGGAACACAGCTTGCGCGATGCCCGGACCAGATCACATTAGCGGAAGTGTACGGGGCGGTTTCCTGTGGAGAGGTCTTTGCCCTTCACGGAAAGCCGCCTGACAAGAATTGCCCGGTAGGGCGAAACATTGAGGCGGTCCTTTGCAATTTGCAGAAACAGATCGACAGATCGGTCGCCGAAACTCTTTCGCGGCATACGCTTCAGGGCGTGCTTGAGGTTATCGAACAGGAAAGGCCATAAAAAATTTGTCCATATCTGTAGCGGCAATTGTTACAAAGCGGGCCGGGCTTGTATTTGATCCAACGAACAAGGGGCGGGTTTCGAAAATGGGAAGTTTGAACGAACAAAGGGAGAAAAAACTGATGAGACTGCGGGTATTTGCATATTTTCATGGCGGCATTCGCAACGTTGACCTGTCTGCACCGATGTGGTCGCTGTCATCGGGGTTGATCGGCATTTATCTGCGGTCATATCAGTTTGGTTTAACGGTTTTAAGGCTGCTGCAATGATCGGTCGGTATCGCATATGCGGCTTTGGGTAGAAAAGAGGGAGGCTTAGCACAAAGCACACGAAGGGGCAGGTGGAGTATTCTCTGCGGTGTATAATATAAAGAAGCGGACTTATTCGTGGGATCAATGAAAGTTTACGAGGTAGATGAATTTGGGATCGAAAACCTGCGGATGGCCGAGCGCGAGGTGCCGTCGCCGGGAGCTGACGAGGTCCTCGTGCGATTCCACGCGGCGTCGGTGAATTACCGTGACCTCATGGTCGTCGAGGGCACCTACAATCCCCGAATGAAGCGGCCGGCGATCCCTTTCTCTGACGGCGCCGGCGAGGTCGTCGCGATTGGCGATGCGGTGACGAAATGGCACGTTGGCGACCGCGTGATGCCCATTTTTGCTCAACGCTGGTTTGACGGTGGATCGAGTGAAGAAAAGCGCCGGTCGTCGCTCGGAGCCGGAGCACAATGGGACGGCGTATTGCGCGAGTTTGGCTCGTTCAGCGAGGAATCCGTTGTTCGAATTCCAGAACATCTTTCATTTGAAGAGGCAGCAACACTCCCATGCGCGGCATTGACCGCCTGGCATGCCGTGGTTGAATCCGGACGTACAAGGCCGGGCGAAACCGTATTGACGCTCGGTACCGGCGGCGTTTCGATATTTGCCGTTCAGTTCGCGAAAATGGCTGGAGCACGGGTTTTTGCGACAAGCAGCAGTCCGGAAAAGATCGGGAAACTCATCGAACTTGGTGTCGATGGAACGGTAAATTATCGCGAGACCGCCGCTTGGGACAAAGTGATACTTGATCTCACGGAAAAAAAAGGCGTTGACCATACGGTCGAAGTAGGCGGGGCGGGTACGCTTCAGCGGTCGGTCAACGCGACGAGGATCGGCGGCCATGTGGCGATGATAGGAGCTCTGGCCGGCGGCGACGCATTCAACCCAATGCCTGTCTTCATGAAGTCGATACGGCTCCAGGGCATCTTTACGGGTTCGCGCCGAATGTTCGAGGAAATGACACGGGCCATCTCGGCCAACAAACTAAAACCCGTCATCGACCGATGTTTTGAATTTCACCAAGTAAAAGAGGCGCTCGA
>JADLDC010000142.1 GCA_020846885.1 Acidobacteriota bacterium
AAGACACCTACACGCCGGCCGAGTATCCGCTGTTCAAGGAACTGATCCGGCACACCGTCGAGAGCCTTAATTCATCGGTTGCATATACTTCAGACCCAAAACTGTTCAAGTCAAAGCCGGCAGCCCGCCGCCCGGCGGCAAAACCCGCCAAAACGGGCATGGAAGCCGCGCTCTCTGCCTTGCTCCCCGGGCTTGACGACGGCAAGCTCACTGCGGCGCAGGCCCGAAAGCTCGAAGCCAAGGTCATCGCCGAACCTGACGATACGGAATCGCGGATCCGTCTTCTTCGGCATTATATGAGCTATGACGTCCGCGAAACACCGGCTTTGGTCAGGGCCAGAACGGTGCACCGGCTTTGGTTCATCCGGAATCGGCCCGAAATGTCGGCGACGGCCGTTTACGGTTTTTTTGGCCGTTCCGACGCAGACCAGTCGCCCGAATACGCAGCACTCCGTGATGAGTGGATCAAGCAGATCGAGGTGAATAAGGCCAAGAAGGCCATTCGGCTCAACGCCTTTGAATTCGTTAAAGACCTCGAGCCGACCCTTGCAAAACAGCTGATGAAGGATGGAATGGCGGCCGATGCAGGCGCCTATGAATACCCGTTCCAACTTGCCCGCATTGTCCGTACGGAACTTGATGACCTCAACAAAAAGCTCACCGCTGATGAACGCGCCGCACTTAACCGCGAGGTCCTCGGCCTCGGCCGGACCGCTCTCGCTCTGATCACGAAAGAACGTTCAGAAGAGCGCGACACGAACCGCGGCGAACTGACGATAAATATGTGCCGGGCCGCGCTTGATACGGGCGATCTGGCATTTGCCGAAGTTCTCGGCCGCGACCTGGTGGTCGAGTTCGGAAACGAGATCGGCGATTCGGCATATTCGCAGGCGGCGCATATCGGGAACATCGCACTTGGAATGGCCGAACTATCGCGCGGAAAAACCGCAAAGGCGGCTGAACACCTGCTAACGTCGATTCGAGCTCCGCTGCGGAAAAGCGAAGGCCACTTCACGGGAATTGACTTTAGGCTTGCAAAAGAACTTTTCCGCAAAGGCGAGCATAAGGCGGTCATCGAGTTTCTGAAGCAAAACCTTGACCTAGAGAGCTTCAAGGAGGAGCCGGAAGTTTACAAGACACGCATTGACGCAATTCGCACGTGGATATCGCAGGCGGAAAAAGGCATCGAACCAAGTTTCGATTTTGAAAAGACCGCCGCGAAAAAGTAATATTCGTTCTACGATGACAAAGGGCAACGAAATTTCAGCGAAAACCGGCCTCGCCTTTATCGGCTGCGGAGTGATGGCCGAATCGATGATCGCCGGACTTCTGCGGGAAAAGATCGTCACGCCAAAACAGATCGCGGCCAGCCATCCGCGCCGCGACCGGCGCGAGGAATTAAAAAAACGCTATGGCATAAAGGTGTTCGCCGATAATGCGGCCGCCGCTAGAGCATTTCGCGGGCCTGATTCGGCCGTCGTCCTGTGTGTAAAACCGCAAAGGATGAACGCCGTGCTGCATGAGCTTGCGGGAGCGGTCACAGCGGAGCAGTTGGTCATCTCCATCGTTGCCGGGGCAACTATCGGTACGATCGCTGAAACCCTCGACGGCCGACTGGTCGTGCGGGCCATGCCGAATACGCCCTCGCAGATCGGCAAGGGGATGACAGCTTGGACTTGCTCCGCCGATGTCGATAGCGGCCACAAACAAATGGTCAAGGTCCTGCTTTCCGCTCTCGGCACCGAGTTGTTCGTTGAGACGGAAAATATGATCGACATGGCCACGTCGCTGAGCGCGACCGGCCCGACCTACACGTTTCTTGTCATGGAAGCCATGACGGACGCGGGCGTCCATCTCGGTTTCTCACGCGAGGTGTCAAAAGAGCTCGTCCTTCAAACAATGCTCGGATCGGTGCTATTTGCCATGGAATCGCACAAACACCCTGCCGAACTTCGCAACATGGTCACTTCGCCGGGCGGAACCTCCGCCGAAGCCATCTACCAAATGGAAAAAGGCGCCCTCCGCACCGTCCTGTCCAAAGCTATCTACGGGGCCTACCGGCGAGCGGTCGAGCTTGGAAAACGCAAGTAGCCAATTCTTTTGCTTGTTTCGTTCCTGTTTCGTTCCTGTTTCGTGCTTTTCGTGGTCAGGGATCACGGCTTCGCCACCACGAAAAAGACGAACGAAGACACGAAAATTCACAAAAAAATAAGATTTGCTTTAGCCTACGGTGAATCCGTCACGTGGGGTTGATTTCGCGCGTTGATATTTGTCTGCTCCGCCATTACCATCCGCTCGCCGGCGGCCTCGGTCACCTGTTCGTTCGGCTTGGGCAGGAACAGCGAAACTACGAATGCCAGAAACGCCATAAATGCTCCGACCCAAAAGACAGGGTGTATCGCACCTGCCATAGCGGTCTGAAGTATCGCGAGTTTTTCCGGCGGCAGTTCCGATTTTGCGGCCGGATCGATTATCGCGTTCGGGTTTGACGCGAACGACGCGGCCTCGTCATGCGAAAATGCTCCGCCGCTCGCTTCGGCGACCGCATGAAGCTGAGACGCCAGGCCGGCCGTCAATACGGCTCCCATAACAGCAACGCCTAAGGCCCCGCCGATAGAGCGCGAAAACTGGTTCATTGACGTCGCTATGCCGAGTTGGGTTCGTTCCACGGCCTGCTGAACGGCGATCAAAAGCGTCAGCATCGTTAACCCAAGCCCCGCTCCGATGCACATCAGATTCGGATAAAGGAGCCAATGCGGCGTGTCGCGCTGGAACAGCGAAAGAAAGACAAAACCGCCCGTCAGCACAAGAAAACCAAAATTCGTTATGCCGCGATAGCCAAGCCGCAGCATCAGCCGTCCGCCGACGACGGACATGGTAACCCAACTCAGCATCAGCGGCGTCAGCAGCGAACCGGCCTCGGTCGCTGTAAAGCCAAGCGAGCCCTGTGCGAACAGCGGTATGTAGGAAATAGCGCCGAACATTGCCACGCCGCCGAGGAATCCGGCGATCACGGCGATCAGCACGGTGCGGTTGCGGAAAAGTTCGAACGGGATCATCGGGTCGGGAGCGCGGCGTTCAACGCGTATAAATAATAGAAGCAGCACCGCCGAAACGAGCAAAAGGCCAAGATTGCGCGGCGAGAAAATCGTTGCTCCCGGGCCCGCCTCGACCATTGCCAGCATTAGCAGGCTGATCGATGCCATAAGCAGCATGGCCCCGGCATAGTCGATCGACGGCTTTTTATCGATCTTCGGCTCTTTGAGCGCGAACCCGATTATCAACGCGGCCGCAAAACCGACAGGCAGGTTTACCCAAAATACCCAACGCCAGGAGATCTGGTCGGTGATGAACCCGCCGATGATCGGGCCGATAACGCTGGACAGGCCCCAAACGCCGCTGAACAACGCCTGCATTTTGGTGCGTTCCTCGACCGTGAAGGCGTCGCCGATGATCGTCATCCCAAGCGGTACAAGAGCTCCGGCGCCGAGGCCCTGGATCGCGCGAAAAATGATCAACTGCGTCATCGAACCCGAAAAGCCTGAAAGCAGCGTACCTAAAAGGAACATCCCAATGCCTAACTGGTACATCGGCCGCCGGCCGTACAGGTCGGACAATTTGCCCCAGACCGGGACCGTTACCGTAGATGTGACCAAATACGCCGAGAAGACCCAACTGTAATGGCTCAATCCGCCGAGGGTAGCGATGACGGTCGGCATGGCCGTGCCGACGACGGTCGCCTCAAGCGCGGCAATGAACATTCCGGTCAGCACGCCGGCCGTTACCGCCCAACGCCGTTTTCGCGACATTTCCAGCATCGGCTTGTCAGACCAAACCGGTGCCGCCTTCAGATCTTCTGCTCCTTCCGCCATGTTATCCCGCTTGTCCAAATTCTTTACGGTCCTGCTCGCCGAGGCCGGCTATACGCTCCATCAAATGATCGGCGATCTCTTTGTGTGTGCGAAGCGAATCGCGTTTGTCGTAGAAGCTCGAAAGATCGACGGGCTCGCCGAACCATATCCGCACCTTTTCGCCGCCGGCCCAGTTTCCGAGTATCTGTTTTGGGAGATCATTATTCAGTCCCGCAATGAACACAGGAACGACCTGCGGCCGCGACGCCATGATCACCTTGCCTATCCCAGGTTGGGCCGGCAGGAACGAATACGGATCGTCGTTAAGATTGCGTTTGCCTTCGGGGTGAAATCCTATCAGATGCCCCGGCCCGCTCGAGCACAGCCTGATCAGCTCGCGAACCGAGAATTTATCGAAATTCCGTTTTTCCGCCTCGTTCTGCTCGCGGAAGAATGGCGGATACATCGCCCACCAGCCCATCACCAGATTGACGAACCAGCCAATGGGATTGTCGTAGAAAAACTTGGCACGCACCGGAAAATATAGCTTGATCGGCCGACGTGTCCGGCGAAAAAGCACGCTCGCGACCGTGTACATATCGAAGAACGAGCGATGGTTGGAAACAAGCAGCAGCGGACGTGCGGGGTCGGTGCGCTCGATATTCTCAAGCCCGCGCACGTTCATCAGGTTGTAGGTGGCAAGATATATCCAAAGCGATCCGATGTGGCGTTGAAAAAATGTCCAGAACCGCTTCCACCCGCCGCGGTTCATCGCCCGGACAAGCCGGAACGCGGCCCGTTCGGTCGCGTTCAGGACCGAAAGCTCTTCAGTGGTCGGGGCGGCATCCGGCGCGGGTTCAAGAGAGACTTTTCCGGCAACCGCGGGCAACTTGGTTTCTTCCATACCCAAACGTCAGATTCTACCATTCAGCCAGCCAGTCGTGAATCGCGGGCGAGTTTGGGCCATGAGATCCGTTCGGCCGAAGCCCGTCTTATTTCGTGAGTTTCGTGCCCCCGATTCGTCCGTTTCGTGGCCGTGCCCGGCTTCGCCGCCACAACGATCACGAAAGCATCCGAAACGGAAGTCCTTTGTTTGAGCCGGGAGCAGGTGGAATATGTCAACCCAACCCGGTACCGCAGACAGGAAATTTATGGACATTGATCGTTTTTTCAGCTAGTATGAATGTTCGAAAGGGCTGGTCAGCGCTTTTTTAACTCATTCTGATATAGAAGATCGTTTCTTTGGCGGCTGCCGCTTTTCTATAAACCCGAATTGCCATTATTCAAGATCACCAAGGAGTATTTCCCCATGTCAATGAGGCCTATCCGTCCCGTTTTCTTTCTGCTAATTGTAACGCTGCTCGCCGCCGGCCACGTCCTGGCCAAAGGTTCGGGCGATGGTGTGTGGAGGGAGGTTAGAGAAACGACCGCGCTCCGTTCGTCGCAGCGGCTTGTCGTCCCGAGCAAGTATCGGACGTACGCTCTGGACAGAACGATGCTTCAGACAATTCTGGCTTCGGCGCCCGAGGAAATGCGCGGATTTGGTGTTTCGAACACGATCCTTTCTTTTCCGATGCCGGATGGAACGTTTCAGCGGTTCAGGATCGAGCATTCGCCGATCGTCGAGGCGGGCCTTAGTGCAAAATATCCTGAGCTTGCAATGACCTTTCTCGGCCACGGCATTGACGACCCGACGGCGACGATCCGCTTTGATCTGATGCCAAGCGGCTTTCACTCAATGATCCTCTCGCCGCGCGGTACTGTTCTGGTCGATCCGTACGGAAAGAACGACACCGGCCACTACGTTAGTTATCTAAAGGATGACGCTGCGAGATCGTCTGATTTTTCATGCGGGTTCGATCCGCAGAACGCTGTGGACTCGATCTCTAAAGCAAAAAAGAAAGGTTTTCAAGATTTTGTTCCCGAATCGGCCCTTGCATCTCCGTCAGTGACATCGGGCACGCAGCTTCGTACTTATCGCCTTGCTGTAGCCGCGACAAACGAATATGCACAGGTGGTCGGCGGCAATACCGTCGCGGGTACGCTCGATGCGCAAGCGACGATAATGAATCGCGTGAACGGCATCTACGAACGCGATCTGGCGATCAGGATGGTCATGATCGCGAATAACAATCTGATCGTTTACGCCGGCGACCGGTTATGCGGCGGCGTTGCCTGTACGGGAGCGAACGACCCATATACGAACAATAACGGCAGCACGATGCTGACCGAGAACATCAACAACGTCAATGCTGTTATCGGTGCCGCCAACTTCGACATCGGCCACGTTTTCAGCACGGGCGGCGGTGGTGTTGCCGGGCTTGGCGTAGTTTGCGGTGCCTCAAAGGCACGCGGTGTTACGGGCCTTGGCAATCCGGTCGGAGACGCCTTTGCCATCGATTATGTCGCCCACGAACTGGGCCACCAATGGGGCGGCAATCATACATTCAACGGCGGCGTCCTAAACTGCGAAGGCGGCAACCGCTCGGCCTCATCGGCATACGAACCCGGAAGCGGCGTAACGATAATGGGCTACGCAGGCATCTGCGCGAACCAGAACCTGGCCGCGCATAGTATCGATTCATTTCATGTAAAGAGCCTTGAGGAAATAGTTGCGTATAGCCAGGTTGGACAGGGAAATACCTGTGCGGCACCGACGGCGACTGGCAATACACCGCCTTCGGTAACGGTACCGGCCGGAACTACATACAATATTCCAAAACAAACGCCCTTCACGCTGACGGCAAACGCAACGGATGTGAACGGCGACACAGTAACTTACGATTGGCAGGAATATGATCTGGGAGCAGTAACGACGCTGGTGCCAAATGACGATACCGACGGGTCACCGCGGCCGATCTTCCGGGTATTTGCGCCTACGTCCGGCCCGTCACGAACATTTCCGCAGGCGATGCATATTCTCGGCACAGGCAACGTTCCGCCAAGCACGACCGGCGGATTTCTGACCGGCGAGATACTGCCTTCGATCGCCAGGACAATGAATTTTCAGGTGATCGCCCGCGACAACCGGGCCAACGGCGGCGGCATAAATACCGCGACCGTAACGGTAAATGTCGCCGCAACCGGGCCGTTCCAGGTGACATCGCCCAACAGTAATGTGACGTGGTTCCTCGGTTCAAACCCGGTGGTGACCTGGAACACGGGCGGATCTGCAAGTGCCCCGATGAACTTCGCGAATGTCCGCATTTTGCTATCGACCGACGGCGGAGCAACCTTCCCGACCGTTCTTGCCGCAAGCACGGCGAATGACGGATCGGAAGCGGTCGTCTCGCCGGCACTGAATACGACAACGGCCCGCATACGCATCGAACCGATCGGCGGCATCTTTTTTGATGTAAGCAACACGAACTTTTCGATCTCGAACGTTGCGGCCTCGAACGGCCCGATCGCCGGCCGCATCGTCCGGCCCGACGGCCGCGGTGTTGGCCGCGTGTACGTTCTGCTGACCGGCGGCGGCTTGGTAACGCCGAGGGTCGCCCTGACCAACGTGTTCGGATATTACCGGTTTGACACTGTCGGCTTCGGCCAGTCATACACGATCACGCCGCAGCCGCGAAAAGGCACGACGTTCACCCCGGCGAACATAGTCCGCAACCATACCGCGGACGCGTTCGATCAGAACTTTACGACTAACTAAGAGGTCGGGAAAGCTCGGATGTGACATTCTGTTCCGAAATTCGGATCTCCTTCATCTTATTCGGTGGTTGGTAACTGCTTACCACTGAATAAGATGAGGAAATACCGAATAAGATGAACAAGAGTCGGAGCCCTTTACGCAGATTTTATTAATATTTTTCAGGCTCACCGCATTCGCGGATTCAAGGTTTGAGGCCATTCCGGGCGCGAAGCGCCGCCTTTATTTGTAGATATTCGCAATGAACGGGCCGCTCATGAACTCCGCCGGGTCGATCTGGCTTTGCAGGACCACTCCCTTCAATCCGCCGCCAAGCAGCATCATCGCCGATCGGCACAATGGCCCCGCGGTCGTCGTCTGGATCGCCCGCAGCCGCCGTCCGTTTATCTCAAGCGGTTCGACAAAATAGGCCTTTTCCAGCATTCGCCGACGCCCCGCCGAATCGAAACCGTCAACGGACGCGTGGACAACGACCAGATCATCTTCGACCGACGGGATCGCCTGCATCATTAATTCCTGCAGCCGGTCGGGCATGCTGTCGTTCTTCGGAAGCGTCTCGACTATCGACTCGACCCAATCGTAATGTCCCGGATAGCGGAGCGTCTTGTAATCAAGCTCGCGCGCCTTGCCGGCGAAAAAGTCCGGCAGGTCGGCTGCTCCGCCTGAAGTGAGATCGGCCTCGTAGGCCCTTGCACCGATGACGATGGTCTCGCGGGCGGAAAGCGCCGGGCGTTCAGATATTTTGAAATCGCGAATGACGCGCGAATCCTTGACGTACTCAGTCGCTACGCCGATCGGGGACCACGTGAACCCGTAAAAGTGCGGCTCGTGCGCGTGGGCCGTCAAGGCACCGACCTTCATAGCGACACGCTCGACCTCTTCATTCCCGAACCGCCGGACGAATTCGCGATAGAGCGCCATCGCCTGGACGTTGATAAAGCCGGGAGCGAGCCCGGTTTGCAGGACAAATCCGGTATCGGCATCACGCGCCAGTTCAAGTATCGCATCCGTTTCGGCGACATACTCCGTTAGGTTCGCGTAATGCATCTTGAACCTTTTTGCGTAGGCCGCCATGCGAGGAGCTTGCGCGCCGGGCGAGCAATCGAGCAAAACAT
>JADLDC010000143.1 GCA_020846885.1 Acidobacteriota bacterium
AGGTAAATAGCTGCTTTGGCCACATCCGCGACTTGGAAAAGGCCGGTATGGGCATTGACATCGAAAATGATTTTTTACCCCGCTATATTGTTCCTGAAGAAAAACAAAGAGTTGTTAATGAATTAAAAGCGTTGGCCAAGAGATCGGATGAAATATGGCTGGCAACGGACGAAGACCGCGAAGGAGAGGCTATAAGCTGGCACCTGTGCGAAGTGCTGGGCCTTGACCCGAGATCTACCAAACGAATCGTTTTTCATGAGATCACCAAACCCGCGATAGAAGCCGCTGTAAGTAACCCACGCACGGTGAATATGGATCTGGTAATGGCCCAGCAGGCCCGTCGGGTGCTGGATCGCATTGTCGGGTTTGAATTAAGCCCTGTTCTGTGGCGCAAGATCAGTACGAGCAATAAGAACCTGAGTGCAGGCCGTGTACAGAGCGTCGCGGTACGCCTGATCGCCGATCGGGAACGCGAGATAAACGCATTTCAGCAGGAAAGTCATTTCAAAATTGAAGGATTATTCTTTGCCGATGACATAACCGGCAAAGAAGTAACTTTCAAAGCCGGAGGAAAAAAGCAGGCCAGTGCAGAAGACGCCGAAACATTTCTAAAAGAATGCATCGGTGCCGACTATCGGGTAACCGACATAAAGGTTAAGCCCGGAAAGCGTTCGCCGGCACCGCCTTTTACCACTTCAACTCTCCAACAGGAAGCGTCACGAAAACTTGGTTACGGTGTGGCACGAACGATGCAGATCGCTCAGAAGCTGTACGAAAACGGGCATATCACTTATATGCGAACGGACAGCGTAAGCCTTAGCGAGACAGCGCAGAGCGACATCAGGCAAGCGGTTAGTGCGATGTTTGGTGAGCGATATCATCAGTCGCGCAAATTCAAAAACAAAAACGAATCCGCACAAGAAGCCCACGAAGCCATCCGCCCGACCAACGCCGCGGCCGCAACAATAAACGAAGCGGAATGGCAAAAGCTCTACGAACTTATCTGGAAGCGGGCCATCGCCTCGCAAATGGCCGAAGCGGAACTGGAGAAAACGACGGTCAAGATAGAAATTTCGACTAATAAAGAAGAATTGACCGCAGCCGGCGAGGTCTTGAAGTTTGACGGTTTTTTGAAAGTTTATCGCGAAGATAAGGATGAGGACGATCAGGAAGAATCAGCCGAAGGCCTGTTGCCGCCGATGAAGGTGGGGCAGTTAATGCCGCTGTCCGAACTTCGGGCGACGGAACGGTTCACCCGTGCCCAGCCGCGTTACACCGAAGCATCGCTCGTTAAGAAACTGGAGGAACTCGGTATCGGCCGTCCGTCAACATACGCTCCAACGATCTCGACGATCCTAAAGCGTGAGTATGTTGAAAAGCGGGACAAAGAAGGCACGCCGAGGCCGTTCCGCATCCTCGTGTTGAAAAACGACCTGATCAACAGAAAGGAAGATTCCGAAAACACTGGAGCGGAAAAAGCAAAATTGTTCCCGACCGATCTAGGGCTTGTAGTGACGGATTTCCTGAAAGAACATTTTGACGCGATCATGGACTACGGCTTCACTGCGAGAATCGAGGAAGAATTCGATGAAGTAGCCGACGGAAAGCTCGAATGGAACATGATGCTCAATGAGTTTTACGGGCCGTTCAAGAAAGATGTGGACAATACCCTCGAGCGTGCGGAACGTGTAAAGGCCGAGCGAATATTAGGCACTGACCCGGAAACCGGCAAACCGGTAGTCGCCCGCATGGCACGCTATGGCCCGATCATTCAGATAGGCTCTGCCGATCAAGAGGAAAAACCCAGGTTTGCAAAGATCCAGGCTGGTCAAAGCATTGAGACCATAACGTTTGAGGAGGCATTGGCCCTTTTCAAGCTGCAGAGTACGATGGGCACCTACGAGGGCAAGGAACTGTCCGCCGGCGTCGGCCGGTTTGGCCCTTATGTAAAATGGGGCGATGAATTTGTCTCGATACCGCGCGGCACTGACCTTAGCACGGTGGACACGGAAAAGGCGATCGAATTTATTAAGGCCAAACAGGCGGCGGATGCTCCGGTTGGTGAATATGACAAAAAACCGATCACAAAAGGTACGGGACGCTTCGGGCCCTTTATTAAATGGGACGGTATGTTCATCAATGTTCCGCGCCGGTATGACCTGAACAACCTGAGCCAGGCTGAAATGAACGAAATGATCGAAGCGAAGCTCAGCAAAGAAGCAAACCGTTACATACATCGCTGGGACGCTGAAAAAATATCGGTTGAGAATGCACGCTGGGGGCCGGTCATCAAATTTGGTAAAAAGATCATTTCACTTCCGAAAAAAGCCGATGGCTCACGATCCACCACGGAAGATGCCGAGGCGATGACATTGGAAGAGGTAAAAAAGATAATTGAGGCCGAGTTGCCGGATGCATTTGCTAAAAAGGCAAAGTCTGCGGCGAAGAAAACGGCTGCTAAAAAACCAGTGAAGAATCGGGCCAGATGATGCCGGTTTCGGCCGGGCCAAATGTTGCCAGAAATTGTTGAACTATCCTAAGTGCGATTACGTAAAGTGTGAACCAGGGATTCCCCGTCCGAAGTCGCCGGGGGCGCACACATCTGTTCGGAAAGGCCAGAAAACGCGGACGGCACCGTAAGATATTGCAAAAACGAGGATTGTGGTTATAAAATGACCGATGGCAACGCCGCGGTAACATCTGGATCGCCCGCCGCAGAAGAGTCTGCGGCAAAATAGACGCACAGGATGAATGAAAATATCGAGTTCCTGCAGGCCTTTCTAAAAAACCCGGGAAAGGTCGGCTCAATCAAACCAAGCTCACCTGAACTTGCACAAAAAATGATCGACGGGATCACCCCGAACGCCAGCAGCGCCGTTCTGGAACTCGGCGTCGGCACCGGTGCGATCACCAAATTCCTGCAAAACATTGTCCCGGACGAACACTCGTACCTCGGCATTGAGCTCGACAGGGACCTGGCTCACTTGCTCAAACGTAACTTTCCCGATCTGTCGATAGTTCGCGGAAACGCTGTCGATTCATGGTCAATTCATCAACGGTCCGGTATAGGAAGGATCGGCTCTATCATATGCTGCCTCCCGTTCGTGTCGCTTCCGAATGAGGTCGGCGAACGCATCCTGCAGCAGGTCGATCGATTTATGCAGGAGGGCGACTGCACGTTCCGCACGTTCCAGTACGCCCACGGCTATTACTTTCCGTCCGCCATCAAACTTCGCGAATTTATGCGCAAAAGGTACGGCAAGGCACGGAAGAGCCAATTGATCGTAAAGAACGTCCCGCCCGCATATACTCTGACATGGAACTCGTGACTTAGCGGCTTTCGTACACAAAGTGTCTTCTCGGCGTTTCTTTGCGACCTTTGCGGCTTTGCGTGAAATCAGGTTTTTCCTCACGCAAAGCTCGCTAAGCACGCAAAGAGAAAACCCGGCATCACAAGATCGGGACGCAATCGAACCGCTTCCTGCCCCTCCTTCCCTGAATATTTTTCTTTTCTGTGATATAACGGAGTTCAAATCTTCTTACAGATTCATTTCGGACTATTCAGGAGAAAACTCAATGTTACGACGCAAACTTATAGGCGCGTTGGTCATCTACGCGTTCATTCTTCCGGTTGCGGCGCTTGGGCAAACAGCCGCCGCTCCCGAAGGACAGATCTATGCTGCCCCGAAAGCTGACATCGATAAGATCAAAGACGAAGGGCTGAACCGTTCACAGATCATGCAGACAATGACATGGCTGACGGATGTGAATGGCCCGCGGCTCACGGGTTCGCCAGGCTTGAAGCGTGCAAATGAATGGACACGCGACACACTGGCAAAATGGGGACTTCAGAATGCTCATCTTGAAGCATGGGGACCGTTTGGGCGCGGTTGGACGCTCAAGCGGTTTTCCGCAATGGTCGATGGCCCGGTCGCGTTTCCGCTGATCGCTTATCCAAAGGCATGGTCGCCCGGAACTGATACTTTGTTCCCGGCTCCCGCAGCCGCCGTCAAGCCAAAGAAGGGACCGGCACCTGCACCCGCCGCTCCGGCCAGCACGGCATATACTGCCGAAGTCGTCCATTTCAATGCTACGAACGAAGCTGAACTTGAACAATACAAGGGCAAGCTCAAAGGCAAGATAGTACTTGTCGGCCCAATGCGCCCAACGCCGGCGCATTTCGCGCCGCAGGCAACGCGCGCGACGGACGAAGAGCTGCTCAATATGGCAAATGCGCCTGACCCGGCATCTGTCCAGCGGCCGCAGCAGGCATTCAACCCGCCCGCAAACTTCCAGCAGCAGATGCGTTTTAACGCAATGCGCACACGTTTCTTGATCGACGAAGGCTCGGCTATTCTCGTCGACGCCGGCCGCGGCGATGGCGGTACGATCTTTGTTCAGGGTGCACAGTCGGTCCCGGCCGCGGGAGCACCCGCGACGAATGCGAACGGAACTCCTGCAAGGCCGGCCCCGGCTTATAGCAAGGATGCGATCGTACCGATCCAGTTCAGCGCCGCCGCGGAGCATTTTAACCGTGTGGCCCGAATGCTGGACGCTGGCGAAAAAGTGACCATGACGGTCGATCTGGCCGTTGAGTTTCAGGATGAAGACCTGAATTCCTACAACACGATCGCGGAAATTCCGGGCACGGACTTGAAAGATGAGATCGTAATGCTCGGCGGGCACCTTGATTCATGGCAGGCCGGCACCGGTGCGACCGACAATGCCGCCGGCTGTGCGGTGATGATGGAAGCGGTACGCATTCTGAAGGCCGCAGGGCTCGCTCCGCGCCGGACGATCCGCATTGCGCTTTGGACAGGCGAAGAACAGGGTCTGATCGGCTCGCGTGCGTATGTGAAGCAGCATTTCGGCTATTTTGGCGATGGCACCGCCCCGGCATTTGGCGGCGGCGGAAATCGCGGCCCGCTTACAAAGCTGCCGGAGTATGAGAAGTTCTCTTCGTACTACAACATCGACAATGGCACCGGCAAGGTGCGCGGCGTTTATCTTCAGGGTAACGAAGCCGTGCGGCCTATCTTCAGAAAATGGCTCGAAGCGTTCAAGGACCCGAAATGGTTCGGCAACAGCATCGACATGAGCGCAAGCACATTGACGCTTTCAAACACGGGCGGAACCGATCACCTGAGCTTCGACGCGATCGGACTGCCAGGTTTCCAATTCATTCAGGATGAAATGGAATATTCGTCAAGGACGCATCACTCAAACATGGACGTTCTCGACCGCATTCAGCCGGATGATATGAAACAAATGGCGATCATCCTTGCCGCCTTTGTTTACCAGTCGGCAATGATGGACGGCAAGATCCCGCGCAAAGCAATGCCGTAATTGGTCATAATGACAACTCCATGAAAAGCACATCGCTGTGAGGGTTGTCGTAATACGGCGGAATTGGGCGAAAGCCGTGAGATTCGTAAAGGCTCACGGCTTTTCCCATTTTTGGCGGATGCGTGTCGAGCCGCAGTTTTTGATAGCCGATCGAGCGCGCCGCCTCGATTATTTTTTCAATTAGGATATTTCCAAGCCCGCGTCCCCGTGCCTCGGGGCGAAGGTAAAGCCGCTTCATTTCGCAAACACCGCGTCCGAGTTTCCTGAGAGCAACGCATCCCAGGGCTGTGCCGTTCTCCGATGCAAGAAACAATCGTCCGTCAGGCTCGGCGTATTTGCCCGGTAGGCCGGCCAACTCCTGCTCAAACCCTTGAAAGCAAAGGTCCATCCCGAGCCAGGATTCATACTCGCGAAAGAGCG
>JADLDC010000144.1 GCA_020846885.1 Acidobacteriota bacterium
AAAGTTCCTTTGTGGTCGAGCGGGTTTTGAGGTGTCATTTGATCGGCAAGCAGGAGATGGGCGAGCCCGGCGGGCACATTTAGTTTACCAAATCACACCCTGAAAAGTTAAGCGATCTTTTTTGTATCCATTCGCGGCCCGCGTCTTGTCAATACCACCCAGCGTTAGCGGGTTGATCCTTCTTTTCGTTCACTTTCGTGTATTTATTTCGTGCTGCTTCGTGGTCCCTCTTTGCCGGAGCCAGCCTGTGGGTAAGGGCGAAAAATTTAACATCTCTATTTCGCCCTTACTCCGTGCGGGCTTCTGCATTTTCGGATCGATTTCGTGGATTTCGTGGCCAAGGGTTTTCGGCTATTACCACGAAAATCACGAAACGAAGACACGAAATTCACGAAATGTTGCCCGCACGATAGTATGTGTAGGATACGCGGCGTGTCTATTCCGCCCTTACTCCGTGCGGGCTTCTGCATTTCGGGGCCTGATCTTGTCAGCTCCGTCCGGCGTTAGCGGGGGCGAAGAATTTGACAGTCACAAAGCAAATTCCTAAAGTTTCAGCAGGCCTGTAAGATGTTTTGCGGCCAATTTTCACGGTTAAGAAATGGAACGATCGATCGAGATCTGCGAATGCACGACACTTGAGCAGCTTGCTGCCTGCGTTGGCCTGCAGCGCGATGTTTTCAAGCTGCCCGAAGTAGAGCTTTCGCCTGTCCGACATCTGGTCGTCACGCGAAACGCGGGCGGATTCATCCTTGGCGCATATTCAAACGGCGAACTCATCGGTTTTGTTCTTAGTGTTCCGGCATTCCTCCGCGGTGAAAAGGCGTTCTATTCGCACATGACCGCCGTTCGGGATGACTTTCAAAGTTCCGGGATCGGCGCCCGATTGAAATGGAGCCAGCGCACAAAAGCCCTTGAGCTTGGCGTGGAGTATGTGAAATGGACGTTCGAGCCGTGGAAGGCGCGCAACGCATACTTCAATCTTGAAAAACTCGGCGCGGAGATACGCGAATTTGAGCCGAATTTCTACGGCGTCGATCGCACTACGGCCGCAGAAGGCGAAGATCCTGTTGAGCTGCTCAGCGACAGGCTGTTTGCGGAATGGGACCTGACAAGTGAAAAAGTACAGGCATTGGCAGTGGGAGAAGCGTTCGCTCCGGCCGCGGCTCCGAGAGCCGCGATCGAAGTGCCGCCGGATTGGAAGGCTCTATTAGCCGAAGATCCGACGAAGGCATTGGATGCTCAAAAGCGTTTGCGGGCCGAATTTGAGACCGCGTTCGAATCTGGGCTTGTTGCCCGCGGCTTTTTGCGGGACGATCTTCGGCCGATGTATTTAATGTATTAAAAGTAAGACTCGGGTTGTGATCCGACATTTTCAGGTTTTCATTTTTTGGTTTTAGTTTGTTCGGGGAGTATTTTTCCGTACAAGCTGAAAACGAAAAACTTAAACGTAAAAATGCAGGCCTTTCAAAGGCCTTTTGGGAACATGCGGACATTTCCGCCGCACTACTGCAATATGAGCAGAGTTGCGACCGAATTCTGAAGGAAGTATCTCTCTGCTGGATATTCTATCGTGGCACCATTTTTTATCGACCCTGACATTCGAAAGGCACACACCTTGCCGTCAAATTTCTATACCGACCCGGCATTTTTTGAACTTTCGAAGGAAAGAATATTCGCACGGACGTGGCAATTTGTTGCCGGCCCGGAACTTTGCGAAACTCTGACTCCCGTGACGCT
Source organism: Acidobacteriota bacterium (assembly GCA_020846885.1). Classification (GTDB taxonomy): domain Bacteria; phylum Acidobacteriota; class Blastocatellia; order Pyrinomonadales; family Pyrinomonadaceae; genus OLB17. Next base: position 1,738 of record JADLDC010000144.1, read on the forward strand.
GCTTCCCGGAATGCTTGACGAACCTTTGCTGGTCTCAAGCCGAGACGGAGACGTACGATGTCTGTCGAATGTTTGCACGCATCGCGGCAAGGTCCTGGTCGAAAACGCGTGCGAGGCAAATTTGATCCGATGCGGTTATCACGGCCGCCGATTTTCGCTGGACGGAAAGTTTTTGTCGATGCCGGAGTTTGAAGATGTTAATAATTTTCCGACAGCTGATGATGATCTGAAACACGTGCCGATGGCAGAATGCTCCGGGTTTTGCTTTGCGTCGATTGACCCTGCGGCTCCTTTCGATGATTTTCTTGGCAAAGCGGCAGATCTCTTCGATGAATTCGAACCCAAGAATCTCAAATTGACCGCGACGAAAGAATACGAAGTCGATGCCCACTGGGCCTTGTACTGCGAAAATTATCTCGAGGGTTTTCACATTCCGTACGTCCACAAATCGCTGAACGAAGTGGTCGATTACGGCAGCTACACCACCGAAACGTTTCGCTTTTCTAGCTTACAGACGGCATTGTCAGAACCGGGAACGACAGTGACCGGGTTCCGGGAATTCCCCGCGTCTAAGAACCCGGTCGCTACTGCTCCCGGTTCTGACAAGATCGTTGCCGCACGCTATCTGTTCCTGTTCCCAAATCTAATGTTTAACTTTTATCCGTGGGGCATTTCCGTGAATGTCGTCGAGCCGATCTCACCTTCGAAAACGCGAGTCCGCTTTCTAACCTATGTTTCGGACGAATCGAAGCTCGATTCGGGTGCCGGGGCCGACCTTCACGGCGTCGAAATGGAAGACGAGGCCGTCGTCGAAAGCGTACAGAAAGGCATCCGCTCGCGGTTCTATTCCCACGGCCGCTACTCGCCAAAGCGCGAACAGGGGACACACCATTTTCATCGGCTGATCGCGGAGTATTTGGTTGATTGACAGTTATACTATTGTTATACTGAAAGTATGAATGCTAAAACAGCCATTTCAGTTCCGCCGGACATTCTAAAACTCAGCGAAAAGCTGGCAAAGAAACTCAAGATGTCGCGAAGCGCGGTATTTGCGAAAGCGGTCAAAAAGTTAGGTGAAGAGTATGACGAGCAGGAATTCATCGCTCGTGTTAACGCAGTTTGCGAGGAAGTCGATACTTCGGTCGATCCGGTTTTGAAGGCTTATCAAGCGAGAAAACTTCGAGAACGTGAATGATACTACGACGCGGACAGGTATGGTGGGCGGATCTCGGAACTCCACGGGGTTCTAGTCCTGGCTATAAGCGGCCGGTCGTGGTTGTTCAGGCCGATAAGCTCAATAAAACGAATATCAAGTCTGTTATCGTTGTGATCTCGACAACCAATCTGCGATTGGCAAAAATGCCGGGAAATGTCTTTGTCGAACGCGGAGTTGGTGGCCTTCGGGATGACGCGGTGATCAACGTTACCCAGGTTTTCACCCTCGACAAATTAGACCTATTAGAGTTGCTGGGCACACTTCCAGTTGAGAAACTCCTGAAAATAGATGCTGGATTAGCCCAAGTTTTTTCACTCGATGAACGATCTACAAAACTGTGAATACAACGATAGAGATTGAGCGGCTTCGCTCCGAGATCGAGCGGCATAATGAGTTGTATTATCAGCAGTCGGCGCCGGAGATATCGGATGTCGAGTTTGACAAACTGCTTGAGCGGTTGAAAGAGCTTGAGGCGGAGCATCCTGAACTCGTCACGCCTGACAGCCCGACGCAGCGGATCGGCGGAAAGGCGGATAGTTTGAAGCCGTTCGTGCATTCGGTGCCGCTGATGTCGCTGGACAATTCTTATGATCTCGATGATCTGAAAGCGTTTACCGAACGATGCGAACGGCTGGCAGACGGGCGAAAGCTGGAATACGTAGCCGAGCTAAAGATCGACGGGCTGAGCGTTGCCTTGCATTATGAGAACGGCTATCTAGTTGTCGGTGCGACACGCGGCGACGGTGTTCGCGGCGATGATGTGACGCCGAATGTTAAGACGATCAAGAAAATACCGTTGAAATTAAAGGCTGACGTTTCCGGCCCGGCTGAGGTTCGCGGCGAGGTTTTTCTGTCGCGGTCACAGTTCAAACGGATCAACGAAGAGCTTGAAATGCAGGGCGAAAAAACCTTTGCAAACCCGCGAAATTGCGCGTCGGGAACATTGCGGATGCTCGATTCGGCGATCGTCGCTTCGCGCAAATTAGATATGTTCCCGTATGACGTTCTTCGCGGCGCTTCGAAAATGTTCCAGACGCATTGGGAGAACTTCGAATGGCTCGCGGCGAATGGTTTTCATGTCAATCCGCATCGCGCGTTGTGCTCGAATTTTGGCGAACTTGCGGCATTTGTTGCTGAGATGGAACCGCAGCGTGATGCACTCGATTACGACATCGACGGCGTGGTCGTGAAGGTAAATTCTACACAGCTTCAGCAGGAATTTGGTGCGACAACAAAGGCCCCACGATGGGCGATAGCCTACAAATATCCGGCTCGGCAAACGACGACAAAGCTTCTTGATATCCAGGTACAGGTCGGCCGAACGGGAGCGTTGACGCCTGTCGCGTATCTTGAACCGGTACTGCTTGCCGGAACGACCGTCGCACGTGCTTCGCTGCACAACGAGGATGAGATAAAACGCCTCGATATCAAACTGGGCGACACGGTCGAGATCGAAAAAAGCGGCGAGATCATTCCACAAGTGCTTGGCGTTGTCGCATCAAAACGCGACGGCAGCGAACGGGAATATACGTTTCCGACCGAATGCCCCGAATGCGGCTGGGACGCGATAAGGCCTGAAGGCGAAGCGGTCCGCCGATGCACTAATCCCGATTGCCCTGCGAAGGTAAAGGCCCGGATCGGCTATTTCGCCTCGCGAAAGGCAATGGACATCGAAGGCCTCGGCTGGGTTTTGATCGAAACTCTCGTTGATAAAGGCGTCGAGCGTGACGGCGAACCGTGGAAGATCAGAGACGTCGCGGATATCTACGAACTGACCGTTTCGGACATTGCAAATCTCGAACGCAAAGGCGAAAAGTCCGCGAAAAAGCTGATCGAACAGATCGAGGCTAGCAAAACGCGCGGCCTCCAGCGGCTGCTTTATGGCATCGATATCCGGCATGTCGGTGAGCGGTACGCAAAGATCCTTGCAAACCATTTCCGCGGCATCGACCGGATCGCCGAAGCATCTGTCGAAGAACTTGACGATATTTTCGAGATCGGCCTTTCGGTTGCCGAGAGCGTTTATGAATGGTTCCGCGATCCAAAAAATATCGAACTCGTAAAACGCCTGAAAGCCTCCGGCGTAACGACCGAAACCGATAACGCCGGCACCGATCTAAACGATGAACGCTTCGCCGGCAAAACCTTTGTCCTCACCGGCAAACTAGAAAACTACACCCGCGACGAAGCCGCCAAACTAATAGAAGACCGCGGCGGCCGCGTCTCGTCGTCCGTGAGCAAAAAAACCGACTGCGTCGTCGCCGGAAGCGACGCGGGTTCGAAACTGACAAAGGCGGAGAGCTTGGGAGTTACGGTTCTGAGTGAAATCGAGTTTGCTCAAATGATCTCTCTGAATTAAAGATTGTGGGCCACCTGCTGATGAATTTCATTGGGCGGCCAGCGCTTTAACGGTTTCGAGAGATATTACTAGTGGAGGGACCAAGGCTGCGATATCCGGTTATCGTAGTTACCTTTCGCAAAGCATTTCTCATGACACCGACAAGATACCGTGATCAAGTCGCGCAGGCCGCGAAAACAGACGCTGCAAAAGCCGCGGAAATTGCGGAGAAGATCCGCGATCCGTGGTTTCAGGCGCAGGCATGGTCGCATTTGACCAGGTGGGCCGAAAAACCATTGATATATTCCAAAAAAGCGGCGAAGGCCGCCGGCAACACTAAGGATGAGTATCAAAGATCTGCGGTAAGGGCATGGGAGATCGCCGCGTTGGCCGAACGAAAATATTACGCACAAGCCCGCCGCTCGCTGAACGAAGCTTTAGAACTTGCCGCATCAGCTACGCCTAATTCTTCACGGGCTGAGTCATTTTTGCTTCTGTTTCAGGCTGCGTTTAAGATCTCAAAAGAAGATGCGGTATCGGTTGCTGAGGCAATGAACAGTTCGTGTGAGCCGACACACTGGCGAGTAAACCGGGCGCGAAAATATGCCGCAAGCATGTTGAACGGCGAAATGCCGCCGAGAGAGTTTTTCTGGTAGGATGTGAGATGAAGTGATTTCAAACGGTTGAGTATGACCCTGTGCGAAGCGGAAAGGCAGATTCAGCAACGTTGGATGACGTTTACGACGGAAGAGAGGCTTCGAACCTGCGGAGGGATGTACGAAGCGGAAAAAGCGATTCTCGAACGTTGCGCGCCTGAATATTTTTCGCGACGTGAGGCCCTCGAATTCACTTTCTACCATATGCACGGAATGACGATCGAAGAATGTATCCACCACGTACCAGACAGGGTTCCTTGACTCCCGGTGAATATACTATATATAGCTGAGGTGGCCAATTATGCTTCAATTAGTAGTTTTCTTAATGATAGTAGTTGTAATTGGCGTTTATTATTGGCATCAAAGCAGGGATTTGGTGTCACCCCAAAAGGAACTGCTTTTCGCGAAGCTTTCCCTTCTTGCTCTTTTCGCCGTATTTTTCATGTGGCAGTTCACCGGGCCCGATTTCGCGTACTTCGTGGATAGTTCGCCCACACATATCCAATCCATTGAGGATGCACGACTCGCGATTCAAAAGTCGAACGAGACCATCGAAAAAATGGCAAACGATCTCAAAGTAGGCTCTAGGCTGAACTGGATGTTTTCGTTCGTTCTTATCGCGCTTACACTTTCATCGCTTCTGAGTGTTTCGGAAGCTCTGGCTCGAGAAGCGAAGGAACCACGGGACGATTCAAGTAAACTGATCTCAATTTTTGAAGATGACAAACAATAGCTCTTTCCCATTGGATCTTTCAATAAGTGACCCGTTGATCAGCAACGTGACTGACGACGAGGTCCACTCCGTCAGACGAATTACCGCTAGGATCATCATATCGAGAGATTTTGTACTCAACGTCGGCGAGGATATTAGCGATTACAGTCGCAGATCGACAATTTGTTCATAAGTTTTGTGCGATGATGCCGTTATGTTCAATTTTGAACCACATTCTAAGGAGATTGTCCGGCTTTGCAAAAAGTTTGGTATCAGGAAACTGGAGTTTTTTGGTTCCGCCCTGTCCGACGAATTCGGCGAAGGAAGTGATATTGATTGTTTGATCGAATTCGACGAGTCCGGCGGGAATCATTTTCACCGGTTTTTTGATCTTAAATACGCCTTGGAAGAACTTTTTGGAAGGGATGTTGATTTAGTTGTCGATTCAGCGATAAGAAATCCTTATTTCCGTGCGGCGATTGACAGTTCACGGCGGCTAGTGGACTGTAACGGTTGAATCGCAAGTACTTTTGTGCTCTTTATGTCTTCAACTTGGAGAGCTTTGTGTTAAGAAAAACCGTTAACACAAAGGTCTCAAAGGGAGGACTCAAAGTTCGCTAAGGAAGAAGAGATCGACTAGAACTACTTCCAAAATATCTGTTACAATCCACTAGTTTAGGCGGCATGAGGTTCGGAAACTTTGTAAACAAAGGCTATAGCCAAGTTAGGCTGAAGCCAAAAGATATTTGCATTTTTCAATTTTTGGCTAAGGCCTTGACCTTGCTTTTGTTTTTGTCCACTAGCTGAAGCTAGTGTCCTGTCTCTAAAGTTCATGCAACAAATGGTTAACGATTTTCGTATCAGTTATAACAGAGGAGGAACTGATGCGAAAAGGACGACGGCTACCAATTTTGACGTTGACTGTGGACGAGT